>CANIAS010000008.1 GCA_947465495.1 Candidatus Pollutiaquabacter sp.
AGGAAGGCCTGCGTCCGCAGGGTTCTTGATTTCAAAAACCTGTTTTCTGTCGTAGTTCATATTGCGGCCTTGTTTGTAACGAAGGTTGCTATTCACGGACTTGTCGCCAATCAACTTTACGGGTTCTTTAACTCGTATGGTTCCGTGATCGGTGGTGATAATGACTTTTACTTTTCGTTCGGATAAACGCTTGATGGTTTCAAAAAGAGGAGAGTGTTCAAACCAGGAAAGCGTCAGTGAGCGGTAGGCTGCTTCGTCGTCGGCCAGTTCCCGAATCATCTCCATCTCGGTACGCGCATGTGAAAGCATGTCCACGAAATTGTAGACGATTACGTTCAGCTTATTTTCCATGAGATTCGGCACTTCGTCGACGAGCTTCTTTCCGTCGTTGAAGTTGGTAATCTTTGTATAGGAATATTTGTAGTCCTTACGATGTCGCTTGAGCGTGTCCGCTAAGAATTCAGCTTCGTGCATGTTCTTTCCTCCCTCGTCCTCGTCATTCATCCATAATTTAGGAAAGCGAGACTCGATATCTGCCGGCATCAGTCCGGCAAAGATGGCGTTGCGAGCATATTGAGTAGCAGTAGGTAAAATGGCACAATAGAGCTCGTCTTCCAGGGTCCGGAAGTAATCATTTAATACAGGTTGAAGGATTCTCCATTGGTCGTATCGGAGGTTGTCGATCAGAATCATAAATACAGGTTCTTGACTGCTGTCGACCACAGGCAGCACTTTTCGTTTTAAAAGTGTGTGGGATAGGACCGGCACGTCTTTTTCTGGGGCTTTAAGCCATTGCAGATAATTTTGTTCAATGAACCTAGTAAAAAGGTTGTTGGCTTCATTTTTTTGGGAAGTCAAAATCTCGTACATGCTTTCGTCCGTATTCTTTTCCAGTTCTAGTTCCCAGAAAACTAGCCGACGGTAAACATCCATCCATTCCTGCCAGTTGAGGCGGTCTCCCAAGGTCATACCGATATTTCGGAATTCCTGTTGATAGGCCGATGCAGTCTTTTCACTGATGATTCGCTTGTTGTCAAGGATCTTCTTAAGGGATAGAAGAATTTGATTGGGATTCACCGGCTTGATTAGGTAATCGGCTATTTTGCTGCCAATAGCTTCCTCCATGATGCGCTCTTCTTCACTTTTTGTAATCATGATGACTGGAACATCTGGATGCAAGTTTTTGAGACGATTGAGGGTCTCGAGTCCTGAAAGTCCAGGCATGTTCTCATCTAGAAACACAATGTCAAAACGCATTTTAGATGCGCGGTCTAAGGCATCTTCTCCATTCGAAACGGTAGTAACATCATACCCTTTTTCTTGAAGAAACAATTGGTGGGGTTTTAACAGGTCGATTTCATCGTCGGCCCATAGTATGCAGATTTTATCCATAGTCGGAAATTGAAAGCCGGTGTCGGCTATGCGGGCAAAGTTAGTAATAGCAGGTGTGTACATGGGCTGAGTTATCGGAGATGAAGGATACTTATCAGATGACTTTTTAACGCATTCCATCCGAGGATATTTGATTTCATCCTCATTTTTAGGGATTGTTACCTAAAAGCTTCTTAGTTATATGGGTAAATCCGATATTTGCGATGGTTCCGAAGAGGAATTATTTGAATTATGACAGCCGGGTCCAACTACCTCAAAATCATTAACGATCCCGTCTACGGGTTGATTAAGATACCGTTCGATAGTATCTTCCGGTTGATTGAGCATCCTTATTTTCAGCGGCTTCGGAGAATACGACAGCTGGGTATGACTCATTTGGTTTATCCTGGAGCACATCATACTCGTTTTCATCATGCACTTGGGGCGATGCACCTCATGGGAGAGGCTGTTGATGTTCTTCGTTCTAAAGGTCATATGATCACTTCCGATGAGGAGGAAGCGGTTACCATGGCCATTCTGCTTCACGATATCGGACATGGGCCGTTTTCACACGCTCTTGAACATAGTATCGTTAAAGGCATTCATCACGAAGAAATATCCGCATTGTTCATGGATCGTTTGAATGGCGATCTCGGTGGCAGACTCGGAATGGCGTTGGAGATATTTCGTGATCACTACCCGAAACGTTTTCTGCACCAACTGGTCTCTAGCCAATTGGATATGGACCGCTTAGATTATTTAAATCGCGACTCTTTTTTTACAGGAGTTTCAGAAGGAGTCATCAGCTTTGATCGAATCATCAAGATGCTAGAGGTGCATGACGACGCACTCGTGATTGAAGAAAAAGGGATTTATTCCATTGAAAAATTCATCGTGGCTCGCCGGCTCATGTATTGGCAAGTGTATCTTCACAAAACAGTCGTTAGTGCCGAGTGTCTGCTGACGGGAATTCTTCGAAGGGCTAAAGTAATTGCCAGAATGGACGAAACTTTATTTGCAACGCCATCCTTGAAGTGTTTTTTGTTGAATGATTATGTCAAGGCCGATTTCGATACCAATCCTGAATTGCTAGATCAATTCGCGCAACTCGATGATAGTGATATTTCAACTTCGATAAAGATCTGGTCTGACCATGCTGATCCAATTTTATCAGATTTGTGTCGTCGTTTAATCAACCGGAATCTTTTTAAAATTATCCTTCGAAAAGGTCCGTTTGATTCCGCAGAACGCGATGTGCTTTGGAAAGCAGTTAAAGGGGATCTAAACTTGGATGAATCAGCGATGTCTTATTATTTTCTGGAAGGTAGTATAGTTAATAACGCATATTCCACCTCGAATGATAAGATCAGGATTCTGATGAAGAACGGTGAGATTAAGGATGTGACCGAAGCGGCCGATACCTTAAATCTTAAAGCATTAAGTGAACCGGTTGAAAAATATTTCTGCTGTTTTCCCAAGGCGGAAGAATGATCAACTTGTATCAGTCCTCACTATCTCTTTTTTTGTAAATTCGTGCTGAAATCCAACCCCTTTACATGGAATTTACCGCGCAACAAATCAGCGACCTTCTAGGTGGAATTATTGAAGGTGATCCTGCTTCAAAAGTGAATCGTTTAAGTAAGATTGAAGAGGGTGAACCGGGTTCATTGACCTTTCTGGCTAACCCTAAGTATACCGCCTTTATTTACGATACGTTGGCTTCCATCGTCATTGTTGATCGTGATTTTCAGCCGGAGAAAAAGGTTGCCGCCACGATGGTCCGTGTAGAGAGTGCGTATGCTGCATTTGCTAAATTATTGGATCTCTACAATCAGATTCGTCGAGATAAAAAAGGTGTGGAGCAACCTTCGTTTATCGCTACTAGTGCTAAGTTGGGCGATAACTGTTACGTGGGTGCTTTTGCCTACATCGGAGAGAATGTACGTATCGGTAATCATGTTAAAATCTACCCCCATGTTTATGTTGGCGATAACGTAATCATTGGGGATAACACCACTTTATTTCCCGGTGCAAAGATCTATTCTGATTGTGTCGTTGGGAAAGATTGTACCATTCATGCTGGAGTCATCATCGGTGCCGATGGTTTTGGCTTTGCGCCCAACAGTGAAAATAACTACCAAAAGGTAGCGCAAATCGGTAATGTTATCCTTTATGACCACGTGGAGGTTGGTGCTAACTCAACCATTGACCGAGCCACCTTAGGATCTACCATCATCCATAAGGGAGTCAAGCTGGATAACTTGATTCAAGTTGCACACAATGTTGAGATCGGAGAAAATACAGTGGTCGCTGCACAAACGGGCATAGCTGGTTCAACTAAAATTGGCAGGGATTGCATGATCGGTGGGCAAGTAGGAATAGTTGGACACATTACCATCGCGGATGGCGTCAAAATAGCTGCACAATCTGGTATCGGCACAAGTATCCTACAATCGGGTGAGATACTTCAAGGATCTCCTGCTTTCAATATCAGTGATTATAAACGCAGCTACGTGGTTTTTCGAAAATTGCCAGCCATCGAGAAACGCATACAAGAGGTAGAGAAAAAATCACGTGACGAGGACTAAAAATACGTCCAATAGAGGTTGAAAAAGGACCTCAACTAATTCATTGCCATATCCTTATAATTGTTATTTTTGAACGACTGTTCGAGCCGTACAAGGACTCCTTTAGCCGTGCACAAAATGACTGAAAATCAATCTATTAATAGCAGTATGATCCTGGAGCAGCCAGCCTCCAAAGGAGCTGGCCCTGTATTTCAAACAACCATTCGCGAAGCGGTTTCCATTTCTGGAGTTGGACTTCATACGGGTGCCAGTGTAACACTTCGGTTTTTACCGGCTCCTGAAAATCATGGTTATAAGTTTCGCCGTATTGATCTTCCTGGTCAGCCTGTTGTTGAGGCGGATGTTGACTTTGTTACCGACACTGATCGTGGCACTACGCTAATGAAAGATGGTGCACGTGTAAGTACGGTTGAACATGTTCTCGCCGCGCTGGTTGGTTTAGAAATCGATAACGTGTTGATGGAAGTGGATGGTCCGGAAATGCCAATTATGGATGGAAGTTCCAGGCCATTTATTGATTTACTGGATAAAGCTGGAACCACCGAGCAGCAGGCGGAGCGTAAGTACATCGTGCTTACCGAAAATCTAACGTATGAAGATACTACCCGTCGTTCTGAAATGCTAGCCGTGCCCAGCGACGAGTATCGGATCACCGTTATGGTTGATTACAACAGTGATTTACTGGGCACCCAGCATGCCTCACTTTATAATATTAGAGAATTCCGCCAGGAGATCGCGGATAGCCGGACCTTTGTGTTCTTGCACGAACTTGAAATGCTATTGCAACACAACTTAATTAAGGGTGGTGATATCAATAATGCGATTGTAGTGGTGGATAAGCCAATAGCGCAAGAGCAGCTGGATCGCTTAGCAAAGGTCTTTAATAAAGAGAATGTGAAAGCAGATCGAGGCTTTCTCAATAATGTGAAGTTGCGTTACATCAATGAGCCTGCCCGACACAAACTCTTGGACATAGTGGGTGATCTTGCCCTTGTGGGCGCACCGATTAAAGGGCACATCCTGGCAGCACGTCCTGGACATGTCGCCAATGTAGCTTTTGCAAGACAGATCCGTGAAATGGTGAAGAAGGAACGGTTGAAAGTGAAAGTGCCTGTCTACGATCCAAAGGCTAAGCCATTGTACGACATCAATGCCATCATGAATATACTTCCGCACCGTTCCCCCTTCTTGTTTATAGACAAGATCACGGAACTGTCGGATCGCCACGTGGTAGGAGTAAAGAGTGTGACCATGAATGAATGGTTTTTCCCCGGCCATTTTCCTGGAGCACCTGTAATGCCTGGTGTTATTCAGGTTGAAGCCATGGCTCAAGTAGGAGGTATTCTTGTACTAAGTACGGTTCCAGATCCTGAAAATTACCTGACGTATTTCCTGAAAATAGATAATACCAAATTCCGCGATATGGTTGTACCTGGTGATACTATCATCTTTCACCTCGAATTGGCTGCGCCAATCCGACGGGGAATCTGCCATATGGTCGGGAAGGCATTTGTAGGAGATCGAGTTGTGATGGAATCAGAAATGATGGCACAAATTGTCAAACGCGACAAGAAGAAATAATTTTAATTCACCTTTCAATCCTCCACGCGTGACTGCTTCCGCTAATCCGATGTACTGGGCACACCCAACCGCTAAAATTGGCAAAGATGTCAAGATTGATCCCTTTGCGGTGATTCATGAAAATGTGGAGATCGGCGATGGCTGTTGGATTGGCAGTAATGTATCTATTTTTCCTGGTGCACGCATTGGTAAAAATGTACAGATCTATCCCGGAGCAGTTATTTCAGCGGTTCCGCAAGACCTTAAATTCGCCGGAGAAGAAACCTTTACTTACATCGGCGACAACACCATTATCCGTGAATACGTAACCATCAATCGTGGTACAGCTGCAGAAGGTAAAACCGTGGTGGGTTCCGATAATCTATTGATGGCCTATGTGCATGTTGCGCATGATTGCCAAGTTGGTAGCCATTGCATTCTGGCAAACGGCGTAACACTGGCAGGACATATCACTATTCATGATTACGCCATCATCGGCGGACTTACAGCCATTCATCAATTTGTTCATGTAGGTGCGCATGTCATGATTTCCGGAGGTTCTTTGGTTCGAAAAGATGTGCCGCCATTTGTAAAAGCTGCTCATGATCCTTTGGCCTATGTAGGGGTCAATTCCGTCGGCCTTCGTCGTCGTGGGTTTTCAAACGAAGCGATCGCTACCATTCAGGAAATCTATCGGATTCTCTTTATTCGCGGGATCAATACGACCAATGCAATTCATGCAATCGAGTCTGAGATTCCTGAATCAGCCGAACGTAATCAGATTCTAGCATTTATCAAACAAGCTTCGCGTGGATTGATGCGCGGTTATTCGAAAGACGAAGATTAATCATTAATCGTTGTGCAGATTCTTTTAGCCAATACCGGTAAGAAATTCGTTCGTGAATGGATTTTCAGAGGAATCGATCTTGATATCAAATCGGGTGAACGGGTTGTTGTACTGGGTCCGAATGGGTCTGGGAAGTCTACGTTTCTGCAGCTAATGTCTGGATATGTACTTCCTTCTGTCGGGACCATTCGTTGGCTGTCGAATGGAGTGGTGGTGCCAGACGATGAGGTGTTCAGACATGTTTCCTTAGCTGCGCCATATCTTGAAGTCCCTGAAGAATTATCCCTGAACGAACTTGTGCAATTTCATTTTCGGTTCAAACCCCTACTAGCTGGACTTACCACTGCCGATGTGATTCTGCGTAGTGGATTGGAAAAACATGCTGATAAGCCAGTTCGGACCTTTTCCTCAGGAATGAAGCAAAGAGTACGTCTCATGCTAGCTTTTTGCAGCGATACTTCACTCTTATTGCTGGATGAACCATGTTCCAATTTTGATCGGCAGGCCGTGGATTGGTATCAAGCGATAGCTGCTCAATTTTTGGGTAATAGGACCGTGGTGGTTTGTTCTAATCACCAAGATCAAGAATATACTTTTTGCCATCGTCAATTGAATGTAGGGGAATGGAAAGTATGAGTATGCCTCAGGTACATGTGGTGGATCATCTAGATCAACTACCTACAATCGCGGAGCAATTACTCCAGTTGTGTGGTGATTGCAGAATTGTCGCGTTCATTGGTCCAATGGGAGCCGGCAAGACGACTTTTATCCGGTCAATTTGTGCAATTATGGGAGTAAAAGAAAATGTTAGCAGTCCTACGTTTTCAATTGCGAATGAATATCGTTCTGAATCGATGGGGCGTATTTTTCACTTTGATTTTTATCGCTTGAACCGTCCTGAAGAGGCATTCCAAATTGGTGTGGATGAATATTTTACATCTGGTGATTGGTGCTTCATCGAATGGCCCGAAAAAATATTAAATTTATTGCCAGAACAGCGGGTGGAGGTACGAATCGAATCGAATGGTACTACCCGAATGATCACTTTAAATAATGGCTGAATCAAAAAATCCCGGGATGTCCTCTTTCACTTCGTCGATGCTTTTGCCCCAGGAGCAGATGCTTGAGGTGAAGAAGCAGCGACGCCAACTTTTTATTGGTATTCCTAAGGAAATTTCATTCCAGGAGAATCGGATTCCCTTGGTTCCTGATGCTGTGATGCAACTGGTTAATAACGGCCATGAAATACTGATCGAAGCAGGGGCGGGTGTAGCCTCCAACTTCCAGGATGCCGACTATAGCGAGGCGGGTGCCCAAATCTGCTATTCTCCCGAAGAAGTTTATAAAGCGGATATCATTTTGAAGGTAGCTCCCCCTTCCGATGCCGAGGTTGAACTCATCCAGACACGACAAACGTTGATTTCGATTTTACAGATGAGTACTCAAAATGAGCCATTCATCCGAAAATTGTCTTCCAAAAAAGTAACGGCCATTGGGTATGAATTCATTCACGATGAAACCGGAGCATATCCAATTATCCAAGCGATGAGTGAAATTGTTGGCAGCGCATCCATCCTGATTGCGGGTGAGTATCTTAGTAATGCCTTCAACGGCAAGGGCGAGCTCTTGGGCGGTGTAGCTGGTGTTCCACCTGCGCAAGTAGTTATCATCGGCGCTGGAACAGTTGGTGAATTTGCGGCACGTGCAGCGTTAGGACTTGGTGCTGATGTGAAAGTCTTCGATAATTCCATTGCGCGCCTTCGCCGTATTCAATCCCGACTCGGTCAGCGTATTTTTACCTCCATTATATCGCCTAATCTATTACTCAAAGAATTGCGTACTGCGGACGTTGCGCTTGGAGCATTGCGAAGTAGTGAAGGTCGCACTCCCGTGGTTGTAACCGATGAGATGGTGGGAGAGATGCGAACTGGTTCGGTCATCATTGATGTTAGTATCGACCAGGGTGGTTGTTTTGAAACTTCTGAAGTCACCAATCACTCACAGCCGGTCTTTAAGAAACATGGGGTCGTGCATTATTGTGTTCCTAATATTGCTTCACGCGTTAGTCGTACCGCTTCCATGGCGCTTAGTAATATTTTCACTCCGATATTAATTCGTGCCGGAGAAGAGGGAGGTGTCGAGGAGATGCTTTGGAAAGATAAGTCGGTCCGAAAAGGTGTTTTTATGTACCGTGGCTCGATTACCAATCGATTTGTTGCTGAAACTTGCAAACTCCCTTACAAAGACCTGGAGTTGCTCATGGCGGCTAGGATCTGATTATTTTCCACGCCGTTTTCGCTCGGCAAGAATCAGTTTTAGCTCCCTGCCTGTCTGTCCCGAAACCGAGGTGTTCTCTTGTGCTCTACGGATCAGATAGGGAAGTACTGCTGTTACTGGTCCGTAAGGAACATATTTACAGACATTGTACTTCTGTTTGGAAAGGTTGAAACTGATGTGATCACTCATTCCGTAAAGTTGCGAAAACCAGATATTCGGGTGGTTGTTCGGCAAGCCTGCTTCCTGCATCAATTGTGTCAATAGTAAATTGCTTTCCTCGTTATGGGATCCTGCACAAATGGATACTCGCTGAGTATTTGACAGGCAGAGGCGCAGTGCTGCGTTGTAATCGCGATCTGTAGCTGACTTGTCCGGCTGAATAGGAGAGGCATATCCCATTTTCAAGGCACGGGCACGTTCTTTTTCCATATACGCGCCACGAACCAATTTGAATCCAGCATAAAAGCCAGTAGCGTTTGCTTCCGCTATGCACGCAGTCAGATACGCCAATCGATCGTGGCGGTAAAGTTGCAAAGTGTTGAAAACAATAGCGTGATTTCTGTTGTATTTTCGCATCATTTCCATCGCAACCTCGTCAATGGTAGATTGAATCCAGGATTCTTCAGCATCGATGAATATGGGTACGTTGTTCTCAGCTCCTTTTTTACAAATTCGATCGAAACGATCTATGAAGCGAGCGTATTCTTCTTGCTCAGACTGGCTCAACATGAAACCAGCGTTCTTCTTTTCAAGCAGCGCGAAGCGCGCGATTCCCGTAGGTTTAAAGACTGAAAAAGGAATGGCAGCATCTCCTTTGGCACGATCAATCGTTGCTAATGTCTGCTGAAGACAAGACTCGAAATCTGCTTCTGACTCTTTTCCTTCTACGGAATAATCAAGGATAGTACCGATGCCAAATTCGTGTAACTTCTGTATGGTTGATTCACAATCGGTAATTTTCTCGCCGCCACAGAAATGTTTGAATACGGTGGCGCTGATCAATCCTTTGATTGGAAGTCGCAATGCCAATGCGGTATGAACTAGCGGCGGACTGATACGGACCAGCCAATTAAATCCGATAATTTTGAAAAGCCAGTAAGCGCGCAATAAGTCTTTGTCTGATTTTGAGGCAAAGGCAGTCTGCGTATCATCAAAGGAGACTTGAATATTCTTCATGCTAGCGGGTGCAAACCTACGGGATTCTCCTTGAACCTCCAAGGTAGATTTTGTTCGCAATCATGATTTCCGATTGTCATGTGCGGTCATTTATTTTAATGGTTTAATAGTACCTTTGGTAAAATCATGTCAAACACCTTGAAAATTCAGCCTTCCAATACTTGGTGGGATCCTAGCGGTCAGCCGTTGTTGATTGCAGGTCCTTGTGGTGTGGAATCTCCGGAACAGGTGCTCTCGGTGGCTGGCGACCTATCTGCATTAGGCATTAAGTACTTGCGCGGAGGTATTTGGAAACCCCGCACACGACCAGATTCCTTTCAAGGTATTGGTGAAGTTGGACTGTCATGGCTAAGCGATGCAGGTCATGCTCATGGTATGCAGGTAATGACAGAAGTGGCGGATCCCGATCACCTCGAAGCTGCGCTGAAAGCTGGTATCGACATGGTTTGGATAGGTGCACGGACTGTCGTCAATCCATTTCAAGTTCAACGTATTGCCGATGCTCTAAAAGGTGTCTCGATACCAGTATTGGTCAAAAATCCTATTGCGCCTGATCTTGAATTGTGGATAGGTGCTCTTGAGCGGATGAACCGTTCTGGAATAGATCGGTTAGCAGCTATTCATCGCGGTTTCACTGCGTATGAAAGGTCTCATTACAGAAACGCTCCGAACTGGCAAATTCCCATTGAGTTGAAGCGAAGGTTCCCGGAATTGACCTTGTTCTGTGATCCTAGCCATATTGCCGGTAAAACCTCTATGATAGCTCCAGTCGCTCAAACGGCATTGGATCTTGGTTACGAAGGTTTGATGGTGGAGGTTCATCCTAATCCTTTGAAGGCACTTAGTGATAGCGAGCAGCAATTAACTCCCGCAGCGTTTGAAGAATTTATTGGCGAATTGGTGGTTCGTAGCAAGTCTATGATGGATGCCATTTCGCGGTCTCACCTTGCTGAAATGAGAAGTCGAATAGATGAGTTCGATCAGTTGCTGCTGGATGTCGTAGCGAAACGTATGGAGTTGTCACGTGAAATCGGAACCTTGAAGAAGGAGCAAAATGTAACCATCTATCAACTGGATAGGTGGAATGAGATTCTGCGCACACGTACCCAATACGATGCTGCATCAGGATTGACCTTGAACAAGGATTTTATCATAAAATTTTTTGAATTGATTCACGAGGAGTCGATACATCAACAGACGCAAGTCATGAACAGTCGCGACTTACCCGGAGAGAACGTCTGATCTATGCCATGAATATCATCGAACTAAAGTCGGAAACCTATTCGGTACATATCGCAGCAGGGGCTTCCACGTTGTTACAATCCTATATTCAATCTCGTCCAGCTACTTCAAGAAGTTTCATCTTGGTCGATTCGAATACTGGTAAACATTGCCTTCCCAGGTTGGTTGCTGCTGTACCGGCATTGTCGAATGTAACCGTCATTACGTTGCAAGCGGGAGAAGCTAATAAGCATCTGGCCTCTGTAGAGGGTGTCATTGGTGTTCTCCTTTCCCAAGGAGCTGATCGCCATTCTTTATTGGTGAATCTTGGCGGAGGATTGATTACTGATTTAGGTGGATTGTCTGCCTCCTTGTTCATGCGAGGTATTGATTTTGTGAATTTGCCTACATCTTTGCTTGGAATGGTTGATGCTGCTGTTGGTGGCAAGACGGGCGTGAATTTCAGTGGTAATAAAAATAGTATCGGCCTTTTCTCTAATCCGAGTAAGGTTATCGTTGATTTGAATTACTTGGAGTCATTACCTGAGCGAGAGTTTCGTTCCGGTGTGTCTGAGGTAATCAAGCATCAACTGATTTCTGGTGAAATAGGGAAAACCAATTGGCAAGCTGTTCCTTGGTCGCAGTTCGATTGGGCAACGCTGATTGCTCAGAGTATCGCTTTTAAACAAAATGTGGTCGCGTCTGATTTTCAAGATCACCATCTTCGTAAAATATTAAATTTCGGACATACTGTTGGCCATGCTCTGGAAACGTATTCATTGACCACTGGCTTGTCTCCGCTACTTCATGGCGAAGCAGTAGCCTTAGGTATGCAATTGGAGCTAGTCTTGTCGCATCATCTGACTGAACTCGACGAAAAATTATTAAAGGATTATCTCCGCTTGATCCAAGGTGTTTTTCCGGAACTTTCATTCAATATGTTCGATCACTCTTGGATGAATCACCTTCAAACAGATAAAAAAAATCAGGATCGTGAAATACGATGTGTTTTGCTTGAAGGTTTAGGTAAAGTGCGTGTGGATGTTCCCATAGCAGAAGCGGATATTCATAAAGCACTTCAATACCTTGTAGTTAACAGCATCAACTGATCAAAGCAGATGGATTCACGGGAACAGTCGCTCGCTGTTAAAATCAGTCTTCCGTCATCGAAAAGTATATCGAACCGATTGTTGTTACTTCGGAAAGTGAGTGGCGTTTCTTTTTCCATCCATGGAATTTCTGAAGCCGATGATACCGTTCGGATGAATGAACTGCTGGAAAATCTTTCACCGGTAGTGAATGCAATGGATGGCGGCACCACCTTGCGTTTTCTACTGCCTTTCTTATGCATGTTGCCAGGCGAATTCCTGCTTACGGGAACAGAGCGAATGCAGGAGCGTCCTATCAAAGAGCTGGTTGATGCTTTGGTATCACTTGGAGCAGATATTCGCTACGTTGAAAAATCAGGATACCCACCGTTGCTGATTACTGGTGGTTCGCTTCATGGTGGAGATGTGTTTATTGACCCTTCTCGCAGTAGTCAATTTGTAAGTGCTTTACTCTTGGTAGCGCCGTTTCTCAAAGGTGGACTTCGGCTACGACTTTCAATGCATCCGGTTTCCGCAACCTATATCGAGATGACGCTTAAGACGCTGAGTTATTTCTCCATAGCTTATCAGCAGTCCTCCGATACCATTGATATTCTCCCCCAAACAATTGCTCCTCGGGATATTACGGTCGAAGCCGATTGGAGCGCCGCTGCTTTTTGGTTTCAGTTAGCGGCTCTATTGCCAGGACGTACATTTATACTCAAGGATCTGTGCGAAAGTGGATGGCAAGGAGATCAAGCAGCCCTTTGTCATTTTGAAAAAATGGGTGTCAAGGCGATTCGTTCGGAGGAAGGTATTTCAATTTGTTCTGATGGCGCTCCATCTCATGGGAAAGAGTGGTATTTTGATCTTAATCATACGCCAGACTTAGCGCCTGCTATCATCTTAACCGTTGTGGGGCTTCGAAGCAAAGCGATATTTAAAGGACTTGAGCATTTGAGGTATAAAGAAAGTGACCGGGTGGAAATAATAGCAGGGTATATTCGATCTTGCGGTGTAACGATGGTGCACGAAGATGACGTTTGGAAATTAGATGCTACAAATGCTATTCGTTCGAAGTTGGTCATTGATCCTCATAATGATCATCGATTGGCGATGTCTTTTGCAATGTTGTCAGTAGCGGGTTGGCCTGTATCTGTGATTCACCCCACGGTCGTTAGTAAATCATATCCGAATTTCTGGGATGAAGTAGGTAAGGTGCAAGCTTTGTAATGTATCATAGTTGCCAACGAAGTTGTAGGGCTAAATCTCGCCTAACATTCCCCGTGGTTTGTGATAGTTCATCGGTAAACAGACGATCAACTACTGTTGTATTTCCAATTCGTATCCATCCGTCCAGATTTCGAAGTAATGCTATATGGACAAGTAAGTAATATCTTGTTCCTTGTCCATAATAGGCGCTCGTTGCATACGTTAGTGGCAAATCACTTTCCTGGGCATAAATGGCGGTTTCGTAGCTTTCTGAATGGAAAACTGCTAATCTGAAAGTAAACGAAATTGGGTACTTGTTAGATTGATAGTGAATGTCCTGAAAAGCCATGCTGGCAGTCGGACTTATTACATTGCCACCATGCGTCCATTTAAATTCTACTCGGTATTTGACCTGCCATCCGAAGGACGGCTGTATGGTCAGTTGATACCGAGCTTGACTAACTATGTAATCATCAATTTCAGGTATAACATCCCTAGTAATATTGTTTTCTACAGTAGATTTAGTTCGATAGGATAAATATGTTTCGATTTTCTTACCAATATTGCATGTCAGTTTGATTCCTTGAATACATCCTCGTTGCGGTGAATCTATGCCATATTGCAGCCATGAAATGTGAAAACGGTCTGCATAGGCATTCAGTTGGAAGGATGGTGTGATTCTAAAATTAATTCCCGCATAAAGTGACTGCATGCCGTTTTGCGACAGGCCGAAAGGTGAATTGTAGTTGGATGAGTAATTTTTATTACTCACCCTGTGATTTAGACCTACTGAAATGCGTTTGTCAGGGTTTATCAAAATTCCATTTACAGCGGAAAGGTGCAAGCCATTGATAAATGCGCATTCTCCAAAAAGTAAGAAACGATCTGTAGCAAATTGGTAGTTTAATTCGCCGACTAGATTTCGTAAAGTCGTGGGATTATCCATTTCATTAAGTAAGTCAGCTGGTGGCGAAGGATATTTTTCGTTGCAGCTAGCTAAAAGTACACCCACGGTTGTATTAGCGTTCCTATAGGAAATGGATCCGCCAAAACATGTTCGAGCTGAAGTGTTAATACGGGTTTGTTCTAAATCGGTTCGATGAAGCCCGCTTAGGTCTTCTTTGAAATAACATACGGAGGAATCTGCTGACCATTGTTTGCTACCATCTAAGCGTGTATGTGAACTGAATACGAGTGCCTGCAATTTTGAGAACTGCATGGTAAGAGCTCCTCCGCGTAGGTAGCCACTTTCCGCCATGGAAGAAAAAGGGTAGGCCCCGAATCCATTACGCTTCAGGGTAATTAAATCGTTCGAAACTCCTCCAATGGAGGACCGCCCGTATACTAGTCCTTGGCCGATTTGCAAACGATAATCACCAACTATCAATCGGAATGGATGCTCGGATGGTTTCCATTGAATGAAATAACCGATGTGATCAGGCCCCGTTTTGTTCCACCAAGATTCTCCAGCATCCTTTTCTGCATTGATTCCTAGTTTTAGACAATCGTCTATTCTTATTCTTGCTCTGAATGCTGCTTTCCAGGGGTCAAATGCTTCTGAAAAAGCAGTTGGAGTTGCTGCATTCAATTGGATTTTTCTGACTGACTGTGTGATTTCAGTATGTATATCATTTTTGTCTGACAAGGTGTTTGGAATGTTTGCGCGAAAGGGATCTGGAAATAAAATATATCCGCTCAAACATTCGATTTCTTGTTTAGTAAAGCCTGAAATGACTTGCAACTCCTCCTTGCAAAGTAATTCACCACATTCTTCGATATGTCTATAAATAGCAGCCAATTTTAGTGGGTCGGTACATGGAAGTGATTCTAAAAAAGAAATGGTTGTTTCATTCCACTTCTTCCGTTGTTTGCTTGATTCGTCCAGGTCATTAAGCGAACTTTCAATATCTCCATTTGAATTTTCCGTCTCAAGGAATTCAGCCTGTCGCTCGAGGGCATCGGTATCCGGTGTTTGCCCAAATGAGACTTGTTGCAGTATAAGAATAGCTGCCATTATCTGAATCTTTCTCATGGAGTGTGTGCGTTGTTGTTAAACAAATACGTCAAAGCAATTCCGGTTGAGAAACCTAAATAGGGGTGTTGTTCCACGGAGGCGTCAATGGTCCATTTATCATAAGTAATTCCGATGCCTCCTGAAATCTGTTTTCCAATACTAGCGTATCCAAATCTGCATTTTGCATGAGGTATTGGTGCATATTCTAATCCGATGCAGAAGGAACTTGCGTCCCATAGTTGATGGAATTCACACAGAAGTTGAAATATTTCGTTTGGTCGGAAGTTAATGCCGGCATGAATTGAAGGTCCATTCTGCGGAACTAATTTGTTAGTATTTAGAATTACCTGTGCGTCATCTAGAGATAGTCCCGCTATCAGGTTCGTTGTTAAACGTGACATAAATCCTAGACTTGTGCTGAATGTTGTACGGTTATCCGCTATAGTATAATCGTTAGCTCGACGGATCACGGAGGTGCGAAGACCAAGCCCGGACCTCTTACCAACTTTTAGGCTTATAGCAATCGGACATTGAAAGTCCCGTATTCCAGCGAATCCTTCCATGCGGATTCCTGTTCCGAACCTAACTTGATTTTTCACAGGCGCACAGAACGACATCGCAACATCGTTCCAGTTTCCAATGCGGTAGTGATTGCGTTGTAAAATTGAAACGAGGGTTGATTCAGTCTGGCTTAATCCTGCCGGATTGACGAACGTTGACCACGCATCACCGCTTGTGGTGCCAATCATTCCCATGGACTGTGATCGTATGCTTTGCGCATCGATCCGGAGGATTGTTAGAACTCCTACTAGAAGAAGGATCGCTTGTAGCTTCATCAGCGGACGAAACTACATCGTCAGCAGAAATTGCAAAACCAAGGAATGATGGTTAATTTAAGAAACAGCGCAGTGCTTCAATTGCCGGAATGGGGTAGTGTGCTGAGCCTTTGTGCTAGCACTAACGTACATGAAATCAAAAAGTGGTTATTGAGCTAACCCTTTGTTAGCATCAATGACTTTTTCCTTCAAGTTATTTTTGAATTCTTCAATCTTTTTGAAAAGGGAGTTGTCGGAAGTTGCAATTATTTGTGCAGCCAGTATTCCTGCATTTTGTGCAGCATTTAAAGCCACAGTCGCAACGGGTACTCCGTTGGGCATTTGAAGTATGGAAAGGATGGAGTCCCATCCGTCAATAGAATTGCTGGAGCGCACTGGTACACCAATTACGGGTAAGGAGGTCATCGATGCAGTCATTCCTGGCAAGTGTGCTGCGCCGCCGGCCCCTGCGATAATTACTTTAATGCCACGTCCTGCAGCAGAACGTGCGTATTCCATCATCCATTCTGGCGTACGGTGCGCTGAAACGATTTGTACTTCGTGTGGCACGTTGAAACTGATGAGAATTTCAGCAGCAGCTTTCATCACATCCATATCGGATGAACTTCCCATGATAATACCTACGAGTGGCTTCGACATGACGTATAGTTCTTGTTAGTTATTGTCAACTGATTGGGTTCTTACCGACTGCTTTTAATAATCGTTGTACCTGTTTGGCTTTATTAATGGCAGATTCTAACTGGCCGTCACAAATGGTTACATGTCCCATTTTGCGAAACGGTTTGGTGTTCGTCTTTCCGTACAAGTGAATGTGTACTCCTGAGATGGAAAGACATTCGTTCATACCGGCATAAGAAACGGGTCCCTCGCTGCCTTTTTCACCCAGTAGGTTCACCATTACATTAGCCTGCAAGAGTGATGTGTCACCTAAAGGAAGGTCCAGGATGGCTCTCAAATGTTGTTCGTATTGTGAGGTGACATTTGCTTCAATGGTCGTATGTCCACTGTTGTGCGGACGAGGAGCTATTTCATTGACCAATAAATGTCCATCTCTGGTTACGAATAATTCAACAGCAAGAATTCCTTCCAGTTGAAGAGCTTCAGCGAGTTGGATGGCAATGTCATTAGCCTCATTGGCAGTTGCTAATGAAATCGAGGCGGGTGCGAATAAGAATTCCACCAGATTGGCCTCTGAATTAAACTCCATTTCTACAGCAGGGTAGGTGATGCAGCTTCCGTCAGGTCGCCGTGCAACAATTACCGCAATCTCTTTTTCAAAATCTACCATCTTCTCCAGCACACTAGGAGCATTGAAGGCGGTATTGAAATCTTGAGCTGTGCGAATTGGCGTTACGCCTTTTCCATCGTATCCACCGGTACGGAGTTTTTGCATGACAGGCAATAAACCAGTGTGCTGAGTCAGCTCGTTGGCTGATTGAATTAAATGGAATTCAGCGGTAGGAATTCCATGAGTGCGGTAAAAAATCTTTTGGAGTCCTTTGTCTTGCACCAAGCGCAAGGTCTTGGAGGATGGTCGAACTACCTTTCCGGCTTTTTCAAGGGTTTCCAGTGCGTTCACGTTGACGTGTTCGATTTCAACCGTAAGTATATCAACATTTTGCCCAAAGGCCATTACTGTATCGTAGTCCTTGAATGAACCCAAGTGAAAGACGTCAGCTAATGAAGCGCAAGGAGCAGCTGGATCAGGATCAAGCACAGAGATGTGAATGTCGAGATTTACGGCCTCTTGGATGAGCATTCGTCCGAGCTGGCCACCTCCAAGGATGCCTAAACGGGTTGAGCGGTACGTCGATGATTGCATTTCGAGCTCGAAATTAAGGAATCCCGAAAGAACCTGCTCGATAAATTGCGAACTCGCCGACTATCTTGTATTTTTGGACTTTACCGCCCGCACTATGAATCGTATCACCATCAAGGATAAAACCTTTGAGGTCAATTTGTCAGCTGAGACCATTCAGGAGCGGATCCAGGAGGTTGCAGACCTCATTAATGCTGATTTTAAGGATAAAAACCCTCTTTTTATCGTTGTTCTGAATGGAGCCTTCTTGTTTGCTGCGGATGTATTCCGGCGTCTCAACATCGCTTGCGAGATATCTTTCATCCGAGTTTCGTCCTACGCCGGCACACAATCTACCGGCTTTGTTCGTTCTATTTTAGGATTAGATGGTTCCGTGGAAGGTCGACCGGTAATTTTATTGGAAGACATTGTTGATTCTGGTGATACGGCTGTTTACCTGGTAGAGGAGATAACAAAGTCCCGACCTTCGGAATTACGGTTTGCCTCCTTACTCCTTAAACCCGATGCGCTCAAGCATGATTTTCGTCCGGATTATGTGGGCTTTGAAGTGCCTAATGATTTTCTGGTTGGATATGGTCTTGACTATGACGGCTACGGAAGAAACTTGAATGAAATCTATAAATTATCCTCCTGATATTCTCCAAAGCATGCTTAACATCGTACTCTTTGGTCCTCCCGGCGCTGGTAAAGGAACCCAATCTGAAAAACTAATTGAACGGTTTAAATTAGTTCATCTTTCTACCGGCGATATCCTTCGATCAGAGGTAGCTAACCAAACTGAGCTTGGTCTTGAAGCGAAGAAGCTCATGGACCAGGGTTTGTTGGTTCCGGATGAAGTGGTTATCGGGATGATTGAGTCTAAGGTAGATTCAAATGCTTCGTCAAATGGATTTATCTTCGACGGTTTTCCACGTACTTCAGCACAGGCAAAAGCACTGGATGAGTTGTTACATCGTAAAGGGACCTCGATTACCCGCATGTTGGCGCTTGAAGTTTCAGAAGAAGAATTGATTACTCGCTTACTCCTGCGCGGAAAAGATTCTGGTCGTGCTGACGATCAGGACGAATCCATCATCCGCAAGCGTATCCACGAATATACTACTAAAACAGCTCCTGTTCGTGACTATTATGAAGCACAGGGTAAGTACACTGGCGTGAATGGCATTGGTTCCATCGATTCAATTTTTGAATCACTTTGTACAGCTATTGAGGCTTCCGCTGCTACGCGTTGAATGACAACCGTAATATTTCACAGTACCTGATTGAATAACATCCATGGCTTCCAATTTTGTTGATTACGTAAAGATCTGTTGTAGGAGTGGAGCAGGTGGGGCGGGTTCGGTCCATTTTCACCGTGACAAGAATACAGCCAAAGGCGGACCAGATGGCGGAGACGGTGGGGAAGGCGGGAGCATCATCCTTCGAGGTAACAAGCAACTCTGGACATTGCTTCACCTAAAATATCGTAAGCATGTTATTGCAGAACCAGGAGGCAATGGGTCATCTAGTCTAAAGACTGGTTTCGATGGTAAAGATGAAATTCTAGACGTCCCATTAGGAACGGTAGCGCGCGATGCGGAAACTGGCGAACTGTTGTTTGAAATAACCGACGATGGAGAAGAGCGAGTGCTACTTCCTGGAGGTCGGGGTGGTAAAGGCAATAATTTTTTTAAGACATCCACCTTGCAAACTCCGCGCTTCGCACAACCTGGCGAACCCGGACAAGAAGTTTGGAAAGTTCTCGAATTGAAGTTGCTTGCCGATGTCGGTTTGGTAGGTTTTCCGAATGCCGGTAAATCTACATTGCTATCCGTGGTCTCTGCAGCTAAACCAGAAATTGCTGATTATCCATTTACCACGTTAGTTCCGAATTTAGGGATGGTTTCCTACCGCGATGGAAAATCATTCATCATGGCGGATATTCCAGGGATTATTGAAGGTGCTCATTTAGGGAAAGGGTTAGGGGTTCGATTCCTACGTCATATTGAGCGTAACTCCATCTTGCTTTTTATGATTCCTTGTGATGCTGCCGATATCAAGAAAGAGTACGCAATTCTTTTAAATGAATTGGAAAAATACAATCCTGAATTGCTGGATAAACGCCGGTTGTTAGCGATTACCAAATGCGATATGCTGGACCAAGATCTTTTGAAGGAGTTGAAAAAGGATACTCCTTCCGACCTCCCTGTAATCCTAATTTCTTCGGCGAGTGGTTTGGGCATTTCTTCCTTGAAAGATGAAGTCTGGAAAGCCATCAATCACGAATGATACTATCATTTTTGCATACGATTGATTCCCTGGATGCGTCGTTGCTAGTGCTTTTAAATGGTTGTAATTGCCCCGCAGCTGATACGTTTTTTACCTATGTAACAGATCGTTTTTTCTGGATTCCTGCTTATGCGGTGTTGGCACTTTTTCTTTACAAGCAACTTGGAAAGCAGCGGTTCTTATACCTGTTATTGTCAATTCTTTTAATGGTAATTTGTACCGACCAGCTTACTTCAACGATTATTAAACCAATGGCTCATCGCATGCGACCTTGTCATGACCCACTACTCGCACCCCGATTACACCTTTTGGATGGAGTCTGCGGGGGGAGCTACGGATTCGTCTCCTCACATGCAGCGAATACCTTTGCATTGTGTTCGTTGCTTTTCATGGCGCTTGGTAGTCGATGGAAAAAAGTAATGATACTTTTATTCAGCTGGGCCGCCGTTGTTTCATTCAGTCGCATTTACCTGGGAGTACATTATCCAGGAGATGTAATTGTAGGTGCACTCATTGGTTTCGCAATTGGCAGATTGTTTGGCTACATATACCTTCGAATTATACATCGTCATACCCTCAATAAAACTATCTAATACCATGGCATTAGTTAAAAAAAATCAGCGCAGTTTCACACTTTTTGGACAGTTTGTTTTAGTAATTTTCTGGTCGTTTATCTCGAATGTCAATGCTGCGGATAAATCGACACCATCAAAATTTCGCCGACCAAAGCTTGTTGTTGGTATTGTAGTCGATCAGATGCGGTTCGATTATCTTTATCGGTATTCTAAGGGATATACTGATCGTGGATTTAAGCGGCTGTTGCGTGAAGGATTTTCCTGCGAAAACGCACACTTTGACTATGTTCCCACTTACACAGCTCCTGGTCACGCATGCATTTACACTGGTACAACGCCTGCTGTGAATGGAATTATTAGCAATGAATGGTACGACCGCCCGTCCAAAGCATCAGTGTATTGTGTCAACGATACTTCCGTATCTGCTGTCGGCACAACTTCTGTATCCGGAAAAATGTCACCTCGTAGGTTGTTATCGACTACTATTACCGATGAGCTGCGTTTTGCTACTAATTATCGATCGAAAGTTATTTCTATTTCATTGAAAGACCGTGGTGCAATTTTACCTGGAGGGTTTTCAGCCAATGCGGCTTACTGGCATGATCCTTATTTGAATAATTGGGTGACGAGCACCTATTATATGAACGAACTTCCAGCTTGGGTGAGGGATTTTAATGCCCGAAAGCTTCCTGATTCCTTGACATCAAAACCTTGGGAATTGCTCTTGCCTCTTGCTGAATATTCTGGAAGTACCGCTGATAATTCACCGTACGAAGGTTCCTTCAAAGGCGAGACCGCTCCTGTTTTCCCACACGATCTACCGAAACTCAAGGCTACCGATTCGGAATTGATTCGTCGTACACCCATGGGAAATACCTATACGTTGGAGTTTGTAAAAGATGCTATAGAATCGGAGAGATTGGGTGAAGGTGCAGAAACGGATTTCCTGGCATTTAGTCTCTCCTCAACGGACTATGTTGGACACCAATTTGGAATAAATGCCTTAGAGACAGAGGATACTTACCTTCGTTTAGATAGGGAATTAGCTGACTTAATTGATTTCATAGACAAAAAACTGGGCCGGGATAATTATGTGTTATTTCTTACTGCCGATCATGGTGCTTGTGCTAATCCTGAGTTTAATGCCGACCATCAAATTCCAAGTGGAAATGTAGATGAGTCGTTGATTCGCGATTCATTGAAAGTGTTTTTTCAGCGGCAATTTGGTGACAGTAGTTTGCTGCTAAATGCTGATGCAACGGGTATCTTCCTGAATCGCTCTGTGATGGAAATAAAAAAACTTGATCCGGAAAAGGTTGAATCCTTGTGTTCACAGTACGTGTTGCAATTTGATGGCGTTTCCTCTGCCTGGACAGGAACGGAGCTGTCGCGTTCCTTGCAGCGCGATGGAATCGCTAGGCTGGTTCAACGTGGCTTTAATTTTCAGCGTTCTGCAGATGTTTGTATACAGCTGCAACCAGGTTGGATAGATTGGTTCCGTAAAACGGGTACCACACATGGGACATCGTATGCCTACGACACGCATGTGCCAGTCCTCTTTTTTGGGGCCGGAATTTCTCCAGGTGCTACCTTTTTACCTGTTTCTGTTTGTGATATCGCTCCAACGATTGCCAGTCTATTGCATATCCAAGAGCCGAGTGGCACTGTTGGTAAACCCATCCTTCCTGTATTGGAATGATTGGTCATTTGAAAAAAAATCAAGGATTGAAGGATAAAAAACATTAAAAAAATCGCTGATTTTCAACAGCTTTAGGGCGTTTTTTTACCCCTATTTTTTAGGCCTTTACAAAAGAACCTTAATTGGTGATAAATTTTAATGTATATTTATGATAACTAGGCGTTTGATGTTTTTTTTTTACTATTTTTCGCATAGTAGTTAATACCTCGAAATCATGGTCAAATTAAACGATCAGTTTTTTATCATCGGACGTGGAGCTCTCAGATGGATAAGCGCTGTCATTTTGATAGTACTCTGTAACAACGACCGTTTGGTTGCATCGCATGCAATGGGAGCAGATTTAACCTACACGTGCCTGGGTGGAAATCAGTACGAGGTAACCTATTCGTTCTATCGGTATTGCGATGGTATTCCAGCACCAAGTACATTTACTGTGAATGTGGTAGCGCCGGGATGCTCCAATGCCAACTTGAATGTTATTTTAAATTGTACCAATTTTAATAATCCTACTGAAATTTCTCCAGTATGCCCGACAGCCACTTCGAATTGCAACGGAGGTACGTTCATAGGTGTTCAAGAGTATATTTATACGGGTATCATCACTTTACCTGCTGCTTGTGCCAATTGGACATTAAGCGTTTCGGAATGTTGCCGTAATTCCACCATTACTACCGTAGCCAATCCTTCTGGCTATAATTTGTTTTTGTATTCAACGTTGAATAACACTTCGGGTATTTGTAATAATTCGCCTACGTTTGCCAACAATCCTGTTCCATTCGCTTGTACTGGTCAGCGTTTCTGTTTCAATCATGGAGCCTTCGATGTTGATGGCGATTCACTGGTGTATCAGTTAATTACTCCTCGCTCAGGTCCAGCTGCTGCTGATACTGTATCCTACGTTGCTGGATACTCAGCTAGTCAGCCAGTCCTTTCTCAACCTGGCAATCCTGCGGTTCAGGTTCGCTTTGATCCGGTGACGGGTGACATGTGTATGGATCCTATACAAGCTGACAATACCGTCTTTGCGGTGTTGGTGAGTGAATATCGTAATGGTGTATTGATCGGTCAAGTTGAACGCGACATTCAGTTGAGCGTTTTGGCTTGTAGTAATCGATTGCCACTCTTATCTGGTATCAATGGATTGCCAAGTCCTCAGCCTTACACCATCAACGCATGCGCTGGCTCAGTTGTTAATTTCTTCATTGCTTCTATTGATCCAGATCCTACTAATTCTACTTACCTGAATTGGGACTATGCAATTCCTGGTGCAACTTTTACCACCTACGGTGGGTCGAATCCTTTTGGTGGACATCGTGATAGTGCTCGTTTTACGTGGATTCCAACTGTTGGAGATATTGGTCATTCCAACTGCTTCACGGTGTCGGCCTCTGATGATAATTGCCCAATCCTAGGAACTACGTATTCGTCGTATTGTATCAATGTTATAGGTGTAGATGTGGACGCAGGTGCGGATGTTTCTGTTTCTTGCGGACAATGTACTTCGTTGACAGCAACGCCAGTGGGAGGGACCGGACCGTATACTTATACTTGGAATCCTGGTAATGTTCAATCAGCCACATTGAGCCCCGCTTGCGTGGGACAGTACATTGTTAGTATTCGGGACAACAGTACCTGTACGAATACTGATACTATTAATGTTATTCCATCAGCAGGCAGTATCGCGGCAGCATTTAATGCTACTAGCAATTGCAGCGGTGCGCCGGTGCAATTCACCGATCAGTCATCAGGAGGTGCAGTCAATAGCTGGTCTTGGACGTTTGGTGATGGTGGAACATCCAACCTTCAGAATCCTACTCACCAGTATGCTTCAAACGGAAATTATAATGTAACACTTATTATTACTGCTGCTGGTGGCTGCATCGATACTGTCGTGCAGCAGATTACCATAGCTACCAATATTCCTGTTGCTCAAATTGCTGCTACAAATGTATGTCAGGGTACTACCATGAATTTTTCAAGTAACGCAAGTACCGGAGGTCCTATTGCTACGTATGCATGGGATTTTGGAGACCCTGGTTCGGGCGCATCCAATACGGATGCCACGGCTAATCCAAGCCATTATTTCATTACTCCAGGGACATATACTGTTACACTCGACATCACCAACACGGCAGGTTGCTCGGATAATCAACAACAGACAGTTACGGTCTATGCCAATCCAACTTGTTCAGTTCCTCCGCAGCAGATTTGCGCGGGGCAACAAGCCGTATTGTCTGCCCCTGCTGGATTTAGTAGTTATGCATGGAGCAATGGTGGGAATTCACAAACCATAAGCGTGAGTCCTGCAAATACTGCGACCTATACCATAACCGTAACGGATGCTAATAATTGTTCAGTTACCTCAAATACCCAGGTGAACGTTAATCCTGTTCCTGTGGCAAACGCCGGAACCAATCAGACTATTTGTGCCGGTACATCAACCAACCTTACCGCTAGCGGTGGTTCTGCAGGAAGCGTTTATACCTGGAGTCCTGGATCGCTTGGTGGAGCTACAGTTACAGTGACACCAGCAATTACTACTCGTTATACTGTTGAAGTAACGTCAGGAGCAGGATGTTCTTCAACGGCATCTGTAACTGTTGATGTGAATCCTATGCCTCAAGTTTCAGCAGATAACGATGCAGCCATTTGTAAGGGTACATCAATTATTATTAATGCAAATTCTGGAACAGCGAATTATTCCTGGCAGCCCGGCAGTTTAACCGGTGCGAATATTGCAGTTACACCTTTGGTTACAACTACCTATACGGTTACTGTCAGTGATGCTATTGGTTGTTCGGGTAGTGATCAGATTACGATTACTGTAAATCCATTGCCAGCAGCAGCATTTAGTTCAGACGCTCCGCAATGTGAAGGTTTTTCTGTCTCATTTTCGGATGCATCCTCTGTTCCAACGGGATCTGTTTCTGCTTGGTCTTGGGATTTTGCCAATGGCCAAACCTCTCAAACTCAAAACCCAGCTTCACAATATTCCAACTCGGGTAATTACAACGTTCGTCTCATTGTAACCTCCGACGGAGGCTGCAAGGATACCATTGAAAATGCGATAATCATTAACGCAACTCCCGTAGTTGATGCAGGAGTAAGTCAAGATATTTGTCCGGGAGGAAGTGCTAGTCTGACGGCCTCCGGTGGAAGTCAGTATTCTTGGAGTCCGGGTGGATTCTCGTCTGCGACAATAAACGTTAGTCCTGCTGTTACTACAGATTATACCGTTACAGTAACGGATGCCAATGGATGTATCAATTCGGATGCTGCACGTATTGCAGTTCAACCTGTGCCCGTGGCAAATGCGGGAACGGATCAATCCATTTGTTATGGCGAGTCAACCAGTCTGGTTGCTTCCGGTGGTGATACCTACCTTTGGTCGCCAGGTAACGTTGCCACTGCAGTTGTGAACATTACACCATCAGCAACCGCGACTTATACCGTCATTGCTCAAAATACATTCGGTTGCCGCGATACGGATGATGTTCAAGTGAGAGTTAATCCTTTGCCCATAGCTTCCTTTGCTCAAACAGGTCCGGTATGTCAGTCTATTCCGGTTTCATTTACCGACCAATCGTCCGTGGGAACGGGCACTATCAGTGCTTGGAACTGGGATCTTGGTAATAATATTATTAGCACCAACCAGGACCCTCAACTTTTATATTCATCACCTGGTAATTATACGGTGAGGTTGATAGTAACTACGTCTGATGGATGTAGAGATACGGTGAGCGAACCATTATCTATTTATGCGGAACCAGTTGCCGAATTTACCTCCGTGGATGTTTGTGATGGATTGCCGGTTCAGTTTACGGATGTGTCTACCATTTCCGACGCTACTCCGCTCTCGTATTCATGGGATCTTGGAGACAATTCCATGGCCTACAGCCAATCATTTTCGCATACTTATGGTACCTATGGTACCTACCCGGTTACATTGGTGGTTGCCTCAAACCGTAACTGCCGTGATTCGATAAGCCGTTTAGCCAATGTCTTCGCGCTTCCTGATGCGGCATTTGTCACTGACTTTACTTGTACTGACGAGCCAGCTGATTTTATGGACCAGTCTGTCATTCCACAAGGACTCATCAGTAATTGGTTTTGGCAATTTGGAGATGGTTCCGTTGAGTCGGTTCCTAATCCTCAGCACATTTATAATGTACCAGGGTATTACGACATTGACCTATTAGTTACGAGTGATCATGGATGTCTGGATAGTACCAACGGATTAATTCGGGTAGTGCCGCTGCCTATGGCTGATTTCGAAACGCAGGATGTATGTTTTGGGTTAGAATCCCCACTAAGTGATTTATCCTCATCGCCTACAGGTAGTATTGTGTCTTATTCCTGGAATTTTGGGGACGGTCGCACCTCTACCGATCAGAATAATTTGCACCAATATGCTGCTCCTGGATTTTATCAAGTTTCTTTGACGGTAACAACTGATAGTGGATGTGTCAATACCTTAGTTCGTCCAAATGCGCTTCAAGTATATGCTCCGCCACCGGCTAGCTTTTTAGATAACGCCGTCTTGGCAAGTGATATTTATCCAATTGTCAATTTCACCAATCAGACTGGTACGCTGGGTACATATTCCTGGGACTTTGGAGATGGTGCTCTCTCAACGGAATATTCGCCTACGCATGAGTATGCTTCCATAGGCATTTACGAAGTCCAGATGATTGCCATTGATTTAAATGGTTGCGTAGACACCTTGCTCAGAAGCATCGAAATTAGACCTACGTCAAATGTATACATTCCCAATTCTTTTACCCCTAATGGTGATTTGAAGAATGACTTATTCCAGGTTTATACGTATAATGTGGTATCTGTGAATAGTCAGATTTTTGATCGTTGGGGCTTGGAGATATTTACCTGGGATGGTGTATCTGGTGGATGGGATGGAACAATAGAGGGTCAACCAGTTCAAAATGATGTTTATGTTTACAGAATAGTAACTACAGACGTTAATAATAAACGTGAAGTTCACGTCGGACACGTTTCGCTGGTTCGATGATAAAAAAAACACCTGAAATAGTTGAAAGCCGTCTGTGTAAACAGGCGGCTTTCGTGTTAATAAGCGTGGTGATAACTTAGGAGCCCACTAAAGGCCTTGGCTACAGTCAGTTCTAACTTTGTAGGATAAGTGTATTCTAAGTATACTCAACCAAATACCGCATGGCAGAATCAAAAAACAAGCATGAGATCGTCAGGGAGTTGATTAATAAGGTGGCTGATATAACGATTCGGCTCGGAATTGTCCATCAAACTACTGAAGACGTATCGTTGGATGGTAGACACATTACTGTGAATGGGGAACGCTTACTCTATTTTGGTTCGTGCGGATACCTCGGTCTTGAACATGATTCACGACTTAAATTGGGTGCCATTCGCGCAATTCAAAAGTATGGAACTCAGTTTTCAAGTTCGAGGGCGTATGTTTCCTCCGCTTTCTACGCAGAATCTGAACAATTGCTATCCCAGATGTTCGGTAAGCCTTCGTTACTCTTGCAGTCGTTAACTGTTGGACACACAACCAACATTCCATTGATTGTATCAAACGACGATGCCATCATTCTTGACGCGCAAGTGCATGATAGTGTTCAAAATGCTGTGTTGATGTTGAATTCAAGAGGCATACACGTAGAAGTGGTTCGGCACAATCGTTTGGATATGTTGGAATCCAGGATCAAAGCGTTGAAGGACCGATATAAGAAAATTTGGTACATGGCGGATGGAGTGTATTCAATGCAAGGTGACTTCGCGCCGGTTAAAGAATTGTATCGTCTAGCTGATCAATACGAGCAGCTGTATTTATATATCGATGATATACATGGAATGAGTTGGACAGGCCCGAATGGTACTGGTTACGTAATGAGCCAAGGTGAATATCATTCTAAATTATATTTGACTACTGGATTGACCAAAGGATTTGGAACCGCAGGAGGATTGTTGTTGTTCCCGGATGAGGAGTCGCAAAAAATGGTAAAGACGAACGGGAAGTCTTTTATTTTTTCCATCCAGATGCCACCAATGATTCTTGGTGCAACCATTGAATCGGCGTTGTTGCATTTGACTCCTGAAATCACAGACATGCAACTCGAGTTGAATTCGCGAATTGCGTTTTTCAATCGCACGGCAATGGAACTTGGGTTGCCATTGATTCATGATAATGAATCTCCCATTCGATTTATCGGAGTAGGGAAGCCCGAGACGGGTTATAATATGGTCCGTCGAATGATGAACTTGGGTTATTTTTTCAATTTAAGTGTATTCCCAAGTGTTTCCTATAACCGTACTGGCTTAAGGATTCCTCTGAATAGGTTGAATACGTATGAGGATATAGAGCGGTTGCTAACAGAGATTTCAAAGCAGCTGCCTCAGGCTTTGGCAGATTCTAATAGTAGTTTGACAGAAATTCAAAAGCACTTCCGGAAAGTGGCATAAAAAAAGGGGCGAAGGCCCCTTTTTTTTGCGATGCAATATTCGCTTAAAGCTTTTCACATAACTGCCAGAAATTATTCAGCGTTGAAACGGCTGTTACGAATTTTTCTGGAGATAATGGTTTAACAATATAGCCCGCAACATTGTAGTTATAGGCTTCAATTTTGTCGGAGTCACTGTTTGAGGTAGTCATTACGAAAATACTGATGTTGTGCAGTTCGACATCCTCACGGATTTCTTTTAGGAACTCCAGTCCATTCATTCGTGGCATATTGATGTCGAGTAGGATGATACGAGGCGTCGGTTGAATTTTTTTCATGCCGTTTGTTCCGCGCAACATGTCTAATGCGTCTATACCATCATGCGCTACGAAAAGCGGATTCATGATGTTGTTTTTTTTAAAGGCGTTTCGTACGCTCATGCAATCCACATCGTCGTCGTCGACCAGTAGGATGTTTACGATGTTATTCATGGTCATTTTTACCCTAATCGACTTGCTTTTGTTTCGGGTGTAGTTATAGGGGTTCTCCCCGAAATGTCTCGAAAATTGGTTTCTAAAATGGTCGTTTCCTTACAGTTTGGTATCTGACGACTGCTTCAATGGGTATTAATCTACAACTAGTAACGACCATGATGAAACTGTTTTTCAAAAAGTTAATCCGACAGGATTTTTACCAATCGATTCCTCACGATCATATTCTTGTTCGCCATCAGTTTATGATTTTTCGGATTTTCGTGTTGGCCTTGGTAGCTTCAAGTTTAGCGACTGCTTCTCGGATTTTATCGTTGAATATATACGGGGAAATAATCGGCTTCAGTCTCATTGGTTTGTCCCTGCTTACCATTGCCTGTTTTTACTTGGTTAAAAATGTTGCACGCCTACGTATTGCTTATTTTCTCACCCTTTCTATTGGTTGTTTGATTTTGCACTTGCAAGCATATCCCGCTGGTGGTGTTTTAAATTCAGGCACCATTTATTTTTGTGCGGCTATCATGACTGCCTATATGTTGCTGGGCAAAAAGATGGGTATTCTGTATTCCAGTTTGGCTATTGGTAGCATATTGTTTTTTCAATTTGTGGCTGATCAATATGGCTGGAGCAGTTTTGCGTTGTTTGGTAGTTTGCAGGATTACCCAGCATTAATCGAGTCCTTTCGTAGTGATACAACAGTGACGTATTTGATGGGCATTTTTTTCGTTTCCGCATTTTGCTACTATATTAATGGGAATGACAATGTGATTATTCAAGAAATCACGGAACAGAAAAATGAATTGAAAAGGAATAATTTAGTGTTGCAAGCCTATACAGACAACCTGGAGAAAAAGAATAAGGAACTCGATAAATTTGCTTCGATTGTTTCCCATGATTTAAAAGCTCCATTGAGAGCCATCGGCAGTTTGACCGGTTGGATTGAAGAGGAGAGTGGACCAACTATGTTGCCTGATACTCGTGCCAATTTTGATTTAATAAAACAGCGAGTTGCTCGCATGGAAGGTTTAATTAATGCGATTCTGGAATATTCCCGGGCAGATCGTACACAAGCCAATGAAGAAATGGTGGATACTTATCAATTGATTAAGGAATCGATGGATCTCATTGGATCACCATCACACGTTCGATTGGATTTTCAAACACTATTGCCTGTCGTGGAAGGTGATCGTACACGATTAAGTCAGGTGTTTTCTAATTTCCTGGTAAATGCTATCCGCTATTGCAATAAACCAGAAGTATTAATACAACTCAGCGCTCATCAAGTGGAAGGTGGTTGGATCTTTTCGGTGAAAGATAATGGGCCGGGAATTGACCCACGTTTTCACGAAAAGATCTTTGTTATTTTTCAAACGCTTCATCGTCGCGATGAAGTGGAGAGCACAGGGGTTGGATTAGCAATCGTCAAGAAGATTATTGAAGACCAGGGTGGTAAGGTTTGGGTCGAATCAAAGCCTGGTGAAGGAGCAGATTTTCGCTTTTTCTGGCCTACAGTCAGGAAATCAATGGATACATTACTGGTGAAAGCAGCGTAAGCGGTGTAAGAACTGCTTGGAAGTTCCTTCAACTCTTGGATTAGATTGTAGTAAACTAGTATAAGTTAAAACTAGCTCTAATGTTATACAACGCCAAGAACACGAATTTGTCATCCAACCCCAAGCAGGATACCAAGGTTATTCCGATCTACCGGGAAGCAGCACATTTAGAACGTGAGATCAATCAGCATATCCAAACTATAAAGTCGCTTATTTCTGAATTACGTCCTTCAGATCGTCAACAGTATTTTAATGGACTTCTGAATTACTTGTTAAGTTCCGAAGTAACATACCCCTTGGTTTTAGAGAATTCATCCACTGCTGATGCTGATATCAGCGCACTTTCACAAGATGAGCTATCGCTTATCCGCGAACTTTCCACGACGCTTCACCGATTGCACGTAGAAGCAGATGGTGATTGAAGAAGGAATTAGACCACAAAAATAACCTCACAACATTCAGCGGGCACGGCATTAGCCGAGGCCCGTTTTTTGTTTTTATAAATATTTATTGATCAATTAGTTAGCGATAATTGCACGGTCATTTTTTTTGGTGTAATTGGGTTTTGAAGTGTAATTTGGCGTTTCCAAACCAACCAACAATTATGAAACGTTTATTGCTCTTATTGGCAGCTTCGCTTTTGGCGTCGAACATTCACGCTCAATCAGACCTCCAATCGACTCTATTGCTCGATCCAGCCGTGCGAACAGGCCAACTCAGTAATGGAATGCGGTACTATATTCGAAAAAATTCACGCCCCGAAAAAAGAGCTGAATTCCGGCTTGCTGTCAATGCGGGTTCAACTGCTGAGAATGACGACCAGCAGGGACTTGCCCATTTGGTTGAACACATGGCCTTCAATGGGACCAAAAATTTTAAGAAAAGTGAAATCGTCGATTACCTGGAATCGGTCGGAACAAAATTCGGTGCGCATTTGAATGCCTATACCAGTTTCGATGAAACTGTTTACATGTTACAATTGCCAACGGACAAGGAAGAGATTGTCAATAAGGGGCTTCAAATTCTTGAGGACTGGGCGCACAACTTGTCATTTGATTCGGTTGAGGTGGAGAAGGAGCGTGGTGTAGTTGTGGAAGAATGGCGCTTAGGCCAAGGCGCAGACGAGCGGATGCGTCGCGAATATTGGCCAGTACTCTTTCGTGATTCACGCTATCAAAATCGACTTCCTATCGGTAAAAAAGAAATCATCCAAGGATGTAAACAATCGACATTGCGCAATTTTTATTTCGACTGGTACCGTCCGGATTTAATGGCAGTAATAGCTGTCGGTGATTTTGATGTAGATGCGATGGAGGCCAAGATCAAGGCTCAGTTTTCTTCCATTCCGGTGAAGGATAATGAACGAAAGCTTCAGGTTTGGCCCGTTCCTGACGAACCCAAATTAGCGGTTTCTACTGTCACTGACAAAGAGGCTATGTATGCAGAGATTGAGTTGATTTATAAACAACCCGTCGAAGTGGAAAAGACCGTTGGCGACTATCGTCGAGTAATGGCTGAGCAGTTGTTTTCGGGAATGATCAGCGCTCGACTTTCTGAACTTCAACGACAAGCGGATCCACCATTCATGTATGCCGGTAGCGATTATAGTAATCTGGTGCGAAATAAGGATGCCTATATGTCTATTGCGGTTTCAAAGGAAGACGGAATAACACGGGCATTGGAAACAATAGTTGCAGAGAATGAACGTGTGCGTAGATACGGGTTTACAGCTACGGAATTACAACGGCAAAAAGCTGATATGATGAGTCGTATCGAAAAGCTGTACAATGAGCGCAACAAAACAGAGTCTCGTAATTTTGCCACTGAATATGTCAGCAATTTTCTAAAGCAGGAGCCTGCTCCTGGAATCGATGTAGAATATTCCATTTATAAGAATTTTCTGAGCGGCATCACTCTCGATGAGGTTAATGCGTTTTCTAAACAGTGGATTACTGATGGGGCTAATTGTGTAGTCATTATCACTGCTCCTGATAAGCCAACACTCCATATGCCTTCCGATCAAGTAATCCGTGATATTGTCGGTGGAATGCAAAAGCTGGATGTAAAACCTTATGAAGATAAAGTCATAGCCAAACCGCTAGTGGATATCAAAGCAATCAAAGCGGGGGCTGTCGTAAATGCTACCACTAACAAAAATTTGGGTATAACAGAGTGGAAGCTTTCTAACGGTGCTCGAGTGATCCTCAAGCCAACTGATTTCAAAAATGAAGTTGGTTTTACAAGTTATAGTTGGGGTGGTTGGTCGTTGTATAATGAGAAAGATTTCATGTCAGCAGCTTCTTGTGATGAAATTGTTGATGAGTCTGGATTGGGTGAATTTGATGCAACAGCACTTGGTAAAGCACTTTCCGGAAAAATAGTTTCCTGTTCACCCTACGTGTCCGAATTGCAGCAAGGAATGCGTGGCAGTTGTGCGCCAGTTGATTTGGAAACGATGTTTCAGCTGATTCATAAATCATTTACTGAGCCTCGTTTGGATGAAGCTGCATTCGAATCCTACATGGCAAAGAAAACGGCGGCCCTTCAAAATCGTGGATCTGATCCTCAGTCTGTTTATATGGATACAATGTCCTATGCCATGAGAGGATACAACTCTCGTTTTAGTCCGATGACAGTAGATCGGTTGAAAGAAATTGATCTAAATAAGTCACTTCAGATTTACAAAGAAAGATTCGCTGATGCTTCTTCGTTTACGTTTGTCTTTGTCGGTAATTTCAATACGGATTCCATTCGTCATTATGCTGAAATGTATATTGCTAGTCTGCCTGCTACAACTAAAAACCAACGATGGGTAGATATTAATGCCAGTTATCCCAAAGGAAATTTTGAAAGACTTGTCTATAAAGGAAGTGAGCCAAGAAGTACCGTCATGATGCGTTTCAACATGCCATTCGAATTTAATAGGGTGAATAGGAATGAAGTTTCTTCGTTGACCAAGCTTTTGTCAATTCGTTTGCGTGAAGTGCTCCGAGAAGAAAAGAGCGGTGTTTATGGAGTGTCCTGTTATGCCAATCCATCGCACTATCCCAAACAGAATCTTGAGTTGATTATTAATTATTCCTGCTCGCCTGAAAATGTGGAAATGTTAACGCGTGCATCGTTAGATGTTATTCAAGAGGTAAAAGACAAGGGGTGTGATGAAAAGAACTTGGTCAAAATAAAAGAAACTGCTCTTCGTGAGCGTGAAACAAGTCTAATGGAAAATCAATTTTGGATGAATACGATTAATTCCAATGACCAGAATGGTGAGAACATCGACGATATCAGTCATTATGCAGAATGGGTGAATGCCATGAAGGCGGATGATTTCAAACGCTTCGCAGCGAAATACCTGCAATCTGATAACTATGCTCGCTTTGTGCTTTTGCCGGAGAAAAAGTAAAAAGTAGTATTGATTTTAAGAATTTAAGCGCAGTGATTCTCCACTGCGCTTTTTTTATGCCTAATTAGCAAGATTACGTTCAATGAAATCGATGATATTAGGGAAATCTTCTGGTTTGAACCAGGTGTAGTCTGAGCGATTCCTAAACCAGGTCAGCTGACGCTTAGCATAATTACGCGTGTGTTGCTTGATGAGTGAAACAGCTTCTTCCAGTGAGTGTTTTCCAGACAGGTAATCAAACAGTTCGGTGTAGCCTACTGTACGAAGTGCATTGTAGTGGCTGTAGGGAAGTAGCATTCGAACTTCTTCCAACAGGCCGTTCTTCATCATATTGTCTACTCGTTGGTTGATTCGTTCGTATAATACGTCTCGATCAGGTGTGATGGCAATTAGTAGGCTGTTGAAAGTTCGCTTGGGTGCAGCACTTTGTTGCAGTGTGGAGTAGGGTATGCCAGTTGCCAGGCAAATTTCTAGAGCACGAATTACCCGTCGCGGATTATTCAAATCTATTTTACTGGCACCTGCTGGATCTTTTTTGATTAGTTCGTCTTGCAGTGCAATAAGCCCTTTTGTTTTTAAAATTTGTTCAAGATTGTTCCGTATAGCTTCGTCACGGCCAGGAAGTTTGTCCAGACCTTTGGTTACCGCTTCCAAATATAATCCGCTACCACCCACCATGATAACAGTGTCGTTGGATTTGAAAAGCCGTTCTAATAATTTCAGGGTTTCAGTTTCAAAGCGGGCTATATCATAATCATCGGTAACACTGAGTGTATCGATGAAATGATGCGTCACTGCTGCAAGTTCATGTTGATCGGGTTTGGCAGTCCCGATATTCATTTCTTTGTAAAATTGTCTGGAGTCTGCGGAAATTATTGACGTGCCAAGTATTCGTGCGATCTGGATCGCCAAAGCGGTTTTTCCTGCGGCAGTAGGGCCTCCTATTACTAGTAGTGACTTCATGATAAAAGAAAACCCCTCGCTAGAGGGGTTCACTAATATGGTATTAGCAGTTAAAATTCGTCATTCTCTTGAGCGTCTTCGTCTGCCATTTCATCATCGGCGCTTTCAAACTCGTCATCGTCGCCTGATTTTTCTTCTTCGTTCGTGTCCAGTTCACCCATGTTGCTTACCTCTTCTGCATCGGCAACAACAAGTTCTTCCGATTCGCTTTCTTCTTCTTCGTCTTCCAAGTCATCATCCAAAAGATTATCCAAGTTATCTGGATCAAAGTCTTCAGGAATGGGTAATGCTCCGGCTGCCATAATGCCGAATTGCTTAGGAGCTTCTCCGGTAGTTTTTGTGCAGCGTGGGTAGTTTACACCTATTTCCTCTTGTGAAAGAATCTTGATCAGTTCAATGCGGAATGTCCATTCATTGGATGGGTCGAAGATGTAATATATTTTCTGGTGTGGATCTGCGATGAAATCGCACAAACGAGCACGACGGAAAGACGCTACATGATCCTTCTCAGTGTCGTTCAATTCACGGTTAGTAATCTCTTTGCCTTTCTTCCAATAATCATCGCTCATGTAAAACGATGCTTGTTTACCGCCATCAAATCCAATGGCTTGGTGGATGGCGTGATGCAGGTCTTCAAACGATTGTACAGAACGGATTTCGACATCCCGGGAGACGTCGTCATGATCTTCAAAGGTGACACGGAAACGGTAAATGGCCATAATTATACGGATGATTACTTCCCAAAAATAATAAGAAAATCGTAATGAGCGTGTAGTAGTGTATCAAATTAACTTTAAGAGCTGCCTGATTTATTTTCCTTGCAAACCAAGCTCCTTGCCTTTGATTAGCATAAAGTCAAAAGCTTCTTGATAATCATTGCGGATCTCGCCTTCAAGAATCGCTTCTCGAATAGCAGTTTTAATAAGGCCAACTTCTCTACCAGGACCTATGTTGAAGTATTCCATGATGTGTTCGCCTGTGATGGGTGGCTGCCAATTCCGGATCCTGTCCTTTTCTTCGACCTCTTTTAGTTTTTCCTGTACTTTCCGGAAGTTGTCTTGATAACGTCTGATCTTGTATTCGTTCTTAGTGGTTACATCTGCATGACAAAGCAACATCAGGGCATCAATATCTTCTCCAGCATCGAATAGCAATCTTCGGATCGCAGAATCTGTGATGTGATCTTGTGCCAAAACAATTGGTCTCAGGTGCAACAATACAAGCTTTTCCACGAATTTCATTTTCTCATTCATCGGCAACTTTAGTTGACGAAAGATATGCTTGACCATTCTGGCGCCTTTGTCTTCGTGACCATGGAACGTCCATCCATGTCCTGGTTCGAAACGCTTGGTAGCAGGCTTGGCGATATCGTGAAGCAATGCTGCCCAACGAAGCCAAAGGTCATCGGATTTTCTGGCCAGGTTGTCCAGTACTTGTAAAGTGTGATAGAAATTGTCCTTGTGACCTTTTCCGTTGACATAATCTACTCCGTATAAGTCTTGGAGCTGGGAGAAGATTATTTTCAACAGTCCTGACTTGAACAACTGATCAAGTCCGATGGACGGTTGTTTGGACAACATAATCTTGTTGAATTCATCTGTGATACGTTCGGTAGATACAATTTCGATACGTTGGGCGTTGCGTTGTATAGCCGCGAATTCCCTTTCGCCAACTTTGAAGTTCAATTGGGAGGAAAAACGAATGGCTCGCATCATGCGCAATGGATCATCGGAAAAGGTAATGTCCGGATCCAAGGGTGTACGCAGCATTTGGTCTTGAAGGTCCTGGATGCCATTAAACGGATCTACCAATTCGCCGAAACGCTCAGGTGAAAGTCTGATAGCCATCGCATTGACGGTGAAGTCACGCCGCTGTTGATCATCTTCCAACGTTCCTGTTTCAACAATGGGTTTGCGGGATTCTCTTCTGTAGGATTCTTTTCGAGCTCCAACAAATTCGATTTCAAGTCCATCGTAATGAATCATTGCAGTACCGAAGTTCTTGAAGTAATTAACCGATACGTTGGGTCCTATTTCACCAGCAACGTGGTGCGCAAGATCAATTCCGCTGCCCAAAACTACGATATCAATGTCTTTGGAATTTCGTTTTAAAAATATATCGCGAACATAACCACCAACTACGAAAGCCTCAGTGCCCATAGCATGGGCAGACTTAGCAATCACTTCGAAAATCGGATGTTGAAGGTGTTGCTTCATGGTTTTAGGAACGTATGAATTCGATCTGACCGTTGATTTTTAATCGAAGGACGGTCGATGGTTTCATTTCCGTTCGTTCATCGCGGCGCAAATTTACGATATAATCGACACCGGACTTTACTTCCTCTTCAATGTCAGCAAATGCGGTAGCAAAGGGTCGGCCGCTGATATTGGCCGATGTGGAAACAATCGGTTTGCGAAGTTTTTCCACAAGGCTTTGGCAGAATTCATTTTTAGTGATGCGTATTCCGACACTGCCATCAGAAGCCCTTACAGAATCAGCTACGCCATATACGCCTTCGTAGATGATCGTCAATGGTTTATCAGAAAACTCAATTAAATCCCAGGCAGTTGCTGGTACATCTCTTACGAATGATGCTAGTCGCCCTGGTTGATCCAATAATAGTATCAAACCTTTATCAGAGATACGACCTTTCAATTGCAATAGTTTTTGGACGGCGGTTTCATTCGAGGCATCACAACCGATTCCCCAGATGGTGTCGGTCGGGTAGAGGATTAGTCCGCCAGCTTTTAAGGTCTGAACAGTTTTTTCAATTTCTTCTTTAATATCCATGGAATTCATTCAAGTAATTATGTCAGTAATTTTAATACTCTTTGCACAAATGAAATGTCCTTCCGGACAACCTTTGTGTCCATGGAGCCCACATGGTCTGCAGCCTAAAGTTTGAGAAGTCTCCACGGTTTTTGAATTCGTTGAAAGTGGACCAAATCCGAAGGCGGGGATGGTTGAACAATAGATTGCAGTGACTGGAGCATTCATGGAACTGGCCAGGTGCATGGGTGCTGAATCGTTCACGTAGTTCATGCTCGCTTTTTCCATCAGTGCGGCTGATTCCAACAGGGAAAGTCTTCCGGCTAGATTGATGCAGCGATTTTCGCCCAGAGCTTTTGAGATTCGTTCGCAAAGTGGTTGCTCACCAGGTGCGCCAAGGAGGTAAATTAGTTCTGTGCTCTTTCGTGTTGTAATTTCTGTTGCCAATTCAATCCATTGGTCTTCCGGCCAGGTTTTGGTGAACCACACCGATCCTGGGGCCATACAACTGTAGTTGGATTGCTGATATTTTTTGATGGCCAGCCGGTCCGCATCCGTTGGGTATAGCTTTGGTTTTGATATTTCATTGCCAGCTAAATGGGTAATGAGTTCAGCATTGCGCGCAATTTCGTGACGACCATCACCAATCACGTGTTTTATTTTTTTGCTGAAGAGTGACGACAATGGATTCTTATCAAAACCGATGGTTTCTTTTCCTTTTGAAAAAGCAGTAAGGAAGCCCGATCCGGCAAATCGTTGCAGATTGATGACGTGGTCATACTGCTCTTTTCGGATTGCAAGCAACAAACTAAAAAGGTTCCAAAGTTTAGCTTTCTTCTTTTCCCAGACATACAACTTTCGGAGAAAAGGGTGTCCATTAAACAATCCCTCGTTTCCTTTACGAATCAATAAATCTATGTCGTAATTCGGAAATTTAGTGCGAAGTTGTTCTAGCAACGAGGTCGCTAATATCGCATCACCGGTAAAAGCGGTTTGAATGACGAGAATTTTTTTTTTCATGGATTAAACAGCGACACTATGATCGCGTAAAGCGTCGTTCAGCGAGGTTTTTTTATCGGTACTTTCTTTCCGTTTACCAATAATCAAAGCGCAGGGTACTTGAAAGGTTCCAGCAGTAAATTCTTTGGAATAGGATCCGGGAATAACTACGGAACGTTCAGGTACGATGCCAATGTATTCCACCGGGGTATCTCCGGTTACGTCAATAATTTTGGTAGACATGGTCAGTACCACGTTGGCACCCAGCACGGCTTCTTTACACACGCGTACTCCCTCGACTACAATACTTCTTGAGCCAATGAAGCAATTGTCCTCAATAATAACCGGTGCTGCTTGTACGGGCTCAAGTACCCCACCGATTCCTACTCCGCCACTTAAATGCACATGTTTTCCAATTTGGCCACAGGAGCCGACCGTCGCCCAGGTATCTACCATGGTGCCTTCGTCCACATATGCGCCTATATTGACGTAAGAAGGCATTAGAATAACTCCTTTAGCCAGATAGCTGCCGTACCTGGCCACGCCATGTGGAACTACGCGTACACCTAATTCGGCATAGTTGGATTTAAGCTTCATTTTATCGTGGAATTCCATCGGGCCGGCATGAAGAGTTTCCATCGGCTGAATGGGGAAATAGAGAATGACGGCCTTTTTCACCCATTCATGAACGGTCCAGCCACAATTCGTGGGTTCAGCGACCCGCAGGCGACCTTTGTCCAATTCTTCAATTACGTGCCTGATGGCGTCTTGTGTGACGACATCTTTCAACAGACTTTTGTCTTCCCAGGCCTTTTCAATCAGATTTTGCATTGTTTCTTAAATTAATGACAAAGAAAAGCGTCAAATGGCAAACTTCAAACGCTGTAGGACTTTATCTTTGCACGGTATGGCAAGAATTGTTGCAATCGACTATGGCACCAAGCGAGTGGGTCTGGCAGTTACAGATCCTTCTAGGATCATCGCGACAGCGTTGGATACTGTAATGGTGCATGAGGTTATGTCGTATTTAAAGTCGTATTCCGAACGGGAAGGCATAGAGCGATTTGTAGTGGGCGAACCCAAGAATACGAACAATACGCCATCGGAAGTTGCTCCTGCCGTTGAGAGATTTGTCCAACATCTACATAAATTATTTCCACATATTCCTGTTGACCGCATCGATGAGCGGTTTACTTCCAAAATGGCGGCCCAGGCCATGATCGATTCGGGTCTTAAGAAAAAAGACCGGATGAGAAAAGAACTTGTGGACCAGACCAGTGCGGTCATCATTCTTCAATCCTGGATGGCTCAAAAATCCTGATCAATCAATCCATTATGCTCATACCGATCCTTGCCTACGGAGATCCCGTACTTAAAAAGAAAGCGGTGGAAATCTCCCGCGATTATCCTGACCTGCAAGTCTTGATAGATAATATGTTTGAGACGATGTATTATAAGGAAATTGGAGTTGGTTTAGCGGCTCCGCAAATTGGTCTTTCCATCCGATTGTTTGTTGTTGACGGATCACCCTACGACGATGAGGATGAATCATTGACTGGATTTAAAAAAGTATTCATCAATGCAAAAATTGTGGAAACCAGTGGTGAAATCTGCAAGATGAACGAAGGATGCCTAAGTATTCCCACCATCCGGGAATCGATTCCACGTCCCGATAACATTGTTGTCGAATACTATGATCGTGATTGGAATCACCATCGGGAGGCTTACAGTGGCATTGGAGCTCGCATTATCCAGCACGAATACGATCACATCGAAGGAGTTTTGTTTACCGATCGCATTTCTCCGTTGCGTAGAAGATTGTTGCAAAAGAAATTAAACGACATTTCGCGCGGCAATGTCAACGTCGAGTATAAGATGAAGTTTCCTGTAAAAAAATAAAAAAATGAATTCCTCCTTTCGTTTCATTACTCTTGGCTTACTAGGAATAGTTGTTCTGCTTGCTTGCAAATCAGGGCGACAGCAAGAATTGGATCAAATAACGGGTATGGAGCAAGCCCTAAAAAACGACACAGCGGATACGCCGGATATCAATAAGGCAGTGGCCTTGGTGGGTTTGTACGATCAATTTGTGACCGCACATCCCGACGATTCTATGTCGTCCGAATACTTATTCCGTGCTGCGGATATTTCGCAAGGTGTACATCATGATAGTCTGGCGGTTGCCTATTACCAACGTATTTGTACAAATTATCCGACCAGTCGAAAGGCAGCGGCTTCGCTGTTCATGATGGCATTTGTGTATCAGAACAATTTATCGGACAACGATAAAGCGAAAGCTGCTTATACGGATTTTTTAGGAAAATATCCTGAACATCAACTGGCGGCTTCAGCACAAGGAGCCTTGCAGCAGTTGGAGATGGGACTTTCGGATGAAGAACTGATCCGCATGTTTCAGCAAAAACAGGATTCGTTAGATACTGCAGCGAACTGACGTTTACTTTGTAAACTCTTCAGCCAGCACACGCTCAAGATCCTCCACGGAAACGTTCAATCTTATCTGACCTTCTTTAGCGATGGCAATTTCACCAGTTTCCTCTGAAACTGCTACCGCCAATGCATCGCTTTGCTCTGTTATGCCCACCGCAGCGCGATGACGCATCCCGAGATGAGCCGGTAATTCGACGTTTTCTGTTACCGGTAATATGCACCGTGCCGCTTTGATCTTATTGTTTACGACGATAATGGCGCCGTCGTGCAATGGAGAATTCTTAAAAAAGATGCTTTCGATTAGCCGCTGCGAAATTGCAGCACCCATAAAATCGCCGGTGTTTGAATAGTATTTAAGTTCCGATGATTTAGCAAGCACGATGATAGCGCCGGTCTTTTCCTTTGACATCTGCCGACAAGATTTTACAATGGCGCTGATATCAAGTTGTCGGATACCTTTCGTTTGCCAATTCCAGGGAAGTAATTTTTTGGTGAAAGTATTTCTGTTTAAAATGTTGTTCGTGCCTAATACCAGTAAGAACCTACGTACTTCTTGTTGGAAAACGATAATGAGGGCAATGAAACCAAGGCTAATGAATTGTCCTAGAATGGACCCGAGCAGTTCCATGTTCAGCACCTTCACGCAAATCCAATACAAGGCGTAAACGGTTAGTAAGCCAATAAAGATGTTGATAGCAACCCCGCCTCGTAGTAAGTGATAGAGTCGGTAAAGTAGAAACGTGACGATGAGGACGTCGATGACGTCGATAAAGCGAATATTTAGAAAGCCGAAATGAAACAGGTCCATGGTAATCGATCACTAAATTGGTGAATTAACTGATACCTTTTACAGGTTGGTTGGTTGGATTACACCGGCCTGTTTGTAGGCCATAAATAGCTTAACTGCTTCTACAGCTGGTTTTACATCGTGTACCCGCAAGATGGAGGCGCCGCCCATCAACGCAATTGTATTCAAAACCGTAGTCCCGTTGAGCGCCGCTTCTGGTGCAACGTTTAATACTCTGTTAATCATGGATTTTCGAGAAAGTCCGACTAATAATGGAGCTGCTAATGCTTCAAAACGTCGAAGTCCATGGAGGATCTCGTAATTCTGTTGCATTGATTTACCAAATCCAAAGCCTGGATCAATGATGATCTGATTTAATCCGGCATCTCGAAGATGCTGTAGTTTGTCAGATAATGAGGATAGGATGTCTTCAATTACATTTTCGTAACGCGGAGACACTTGCATTGTTTGGGGAGTTCCCTGTATGTGCATCAGAATATAAGGCACTTGAAGTCGCGCTACCGTCGCGAACATATCTTGATCAAGAGTTCCACCTGAAATATCGTTGATGATGGTGACTCCGTGATCAAAGGCCTTTTCAGCTATTTCTGCATGAAATGTATCAATCGAGAAAATCGAATTGGGGAAAGTATCAGTTAGTGGTTTTAAAACTGGTTCCAGACGTTGCCATTCTTCGTTGGCCGACAAGTATTCGGCGCCAGGTCGTGTTGATTGAGCTCCGATATCGATGATTGTCGCACCTTCCTCCAAATACACGTGTGTTTGGTGTATGATATCTTGCAGGTTGGAGAATCGACTTGCTTCATGGAAGGAATCCGGGGTGAGGTTCAGTATCCCCATGACTGCCGGTGTTGATAAATCCAATGGCCGACCTCCGGCGTTTAACAGTTTTTTCATGAGATTCTACGTATCTTCGATGGCGCTAAATTAAGCCCAATCTTCTATTCTTCAGCTGATTAATACTTGTTGAATTAAGCTCTATCATGTCCGGCCAACCCATAGAATCCGAAGCGCTGCTTGCTACTATGACTTCATCCGAATTACCTACGTCGGTTTCTTACGATCTGCAAATAGACCGTTGCAAAGATATCTTTCTAAAGAAAATGAAAGATTATGGAACTGCTTGGCGCGTGCTTCGCGTGAGTTCTATCACTGACCAGATCTTTATTAAAGCGCAACGGATTCGAAGCATCGAAGAGAAGGGAAGTCAGAAAGTGGAAGAAGGTGTGGAGTCTGAGTTCCTGGGAATTATTAACTACGCAGTTATCGCGCTGATTCAGCTTGAACTTGGCACTGATACTAAATTAGAAATGCAGAGTGATGAAGTAATCGGTTACTTTGACTTTCATATTCGTGAGTCCAAACGACTTATGGAAGATAAGAATCATGATTACGGCGAGGCATGGCGTGGTATGCGTACTAGTTCAATGACGGATTTAATCCTCATGAAACTCTTACGTATTAAACAAATTGAGGATAACCAGGGACAAACATTGATTAGTGAGGGGGTTGCCGCCAACTATTACGATATCATCAACTATGCGGTTTTTGCTTTAATCAAACTGTCTGGTAATTGATCGTGTTTCTTTGCTTTGAATCCATCGCTCTAACACAATACAGTAACTTATGAAAATCATCGCTCAAATTTCCCGTGTCCTCGTTGGTACGTTGTTCATCTTTTCCGGATGGATAAAAGCGAACGATCCATTGGGCTTCTCCTATAAACTTGACGAATATTTTAATGTATTTGGAACTCCTTGGATGTCTTCGGTATCCTTGGCTATGGCCATCGGTATCTGTGTATTTGAAATTGCTCTGGGAGTCGCCTTACTTCTTGGAGCTAAAATGCGATTTACGAGCTGGTCGTTGCTACTGCTAATTGTATTCTTCACCTTTCTGACCTTCTGGTCGTGGAAGTTTGATGTGGTAAAAGATTGTGGATGCTTTGGTGATTTTATGCATCTGAAGCCATTTACATCGTTTATGAAAGACATTGTTTTATTGGTATTAATTCTTTTCGTTTTTGCTAACAGGAATAATATACGTCCGTTGTTCGGCGAAAAAGGATCTAACGTAATGGCACTTGCCGGTGTAATTGCATCCTGCTGGTATACGATTTATTGTTATAACCATCTACCGGTTGTTGATTTTCGTCCATATGCAATTGGAAAGAGTATTCCAGATGGTATGAAACTTCCTACTGGTGCGAAAACGGATAGTGTCTTGATGGTTTTCATTTACAAAAAGAATGGCAAGGAAATCGAATTGACTACTGAACAAATCGTAGATGTTGACAGTACCTATGAATTCGTTGATCGTAAAGACAAGGTAATTCGTGAGGGCGATAAGCCTCCCATTCATGATTTTACGATCACTTCTTCGGATGGAACTGATATTACGGAAGACGTTCTTTCCATGGAACAGGTTTTCCTGTTTGTTGCTTATGATATCAATCACGCGGATGCAGGTGTGCAAGGGAAGGTGAATGATTTCGTAGCCTTGTCTCAGCGCGAGGGCATAGAATTCATTGGTATGACAGCTTCATCTCCAGCAGATGTTGAGAAGTTCGTAACTGCTCATGCTTCTAAATTTCCTTATTACTTTACAGATGCTACAACCTTGAAAACCATGATCCGGTCCAATCCTGGGTTGATGCTGCTCAAAAAAGGTAAAGTAATTGCTATGTGGCATTACAACGACTTCCCGGCTTTTGATGATGTAAAGAAGTCGTTCCTGGTGAAGTGATGCATAAGTTTCCGGTAGTATGATTTCAGACCGCATCCTTTACGAAGACAATCACCTGATTGCCGTGAATAAATTGCCCGGTGAAATCGTGCAAGGCGATAAGACTGGCGACGAGCCACTTGGGGAGACGTTGAAACGCTATGTTAAAGCAAAGTATGATAAGCCAGGAGAGGTTTTTCTTGGTGTAGTTCATCGTCTTGACCGTCCCGTTAGTGGGGTAGTGGTATTTGCTCGAACTTCCAAGGCGCTTGCTCGGATGAATGAGTTGTTTCGTGAACGTAGAACCAAAAAGGTGTATTGGGCCGTGGTGCAAAAAACGCCCGCGGAACAACGTGCCACACTGATTGATTATCTGGTCAAGATTGAAGCGAAAAATAAAAGTTTCGTGACAACAGAAGACCGTCCGGGAGCATCCAGGTCGTGGCTGGACTATCAGGTGTTGGCTACATCCGATCGATATACCTTACTCGAAGTCCATCCTCATACAGGCCGTCATCATCAAATTCGTGTGCAGTTGTCCAATATCGGATGTGTCATCAAGGGTGACTTAAAATACGGCGCGGATAGGAGTAATGACGATGGTTCAATCCATCTGCATGCCCGGAGTTTAACGTTTTTTCATCCGGTTAAACAGGAAGAGTTGGTCATTACTGCGCCCGTTCCTGACGATAAACTTTGGAAGTTCTTCGAACAGTCGCTGAAAAAGTAACTGAACCATATTCACGTCCTTGTTTAGTAGGAAGGAGTTTAATACTGTTCCTTTTCATTTGGAAAATCTTTCGACTTCACATCCCGAATGTAATGTTGTGTGGCGGATTTGATATCGTCGTATAAGTTCATGTAACGTCGCAGAAAGCGTGGGCTGAATTCATGGGTGACGCCTAACATATCGTGCAAGACGAGCACCTGTCCATCGACACCATTGCCAGCCCCGATACCGATAATGGGTACTTTTACCTCAGCCGCTACTTTATTAGCAAGAGCTGCTGGGATTTTTTCAAGAACAATGGCAAAGCATCCTGTCTCTGCCAGCAGGTGAGCGTCTTCTAATAAGCGCTGGGCTTCCAACTCTTCTTTGGCACGCACAACATAGGTGCCGAACTTATAGATGGATTGTGGTGTTAGTCCGAGGTGTCCCATGACAGGGACTCCAGCTGAAAGTATCCGCTCTATGGAGTCCTTGATCTCACGACCACCTTCCATCTTTACTGCATGGGCACCGGATTCTTTCATGATGCGGATGGAAGAGTTAAGCGCTTCCTTTGAATTACCTTGATAGGAGCCGAATGGAAGGTCGACAACTACCAGGGCGCGTTTTACTGCTCTAACTACGGAGGATGCGTGATAGATCATTTGATCCAACGTGATTGGTAACGTCGTTTCATGACCTGCCATGACATTGGAGGCGGAGTCGCCTACCAGCAGCACATCGACACCGGCATCATCCAAGATTTTTGTAAAGGAGTAGTCGTAAGCGGTAAGCATGCTAATCTTCTCGCCCCGTTTCTTCATTTCCTGAAGGGTGTGGGTGGTAATCTTTTTCTCTTCGTTTTTGGCCGTTGACATGGATCAGAGTTTTTTAGGGGTATCGCCGGATTCAAAGCTACGAATTAAGGTAAAACTCCTACTTTTGTTCTGCATGAAAATCCGCCTCGCTAGTATTCTTTCCGGGCTCCTGTTAGTATGGGGTTGTTCTGATGAAATTGATTTGACTGCCCCTTATCGGGAAATTTCTGCAGTCTATGGCTTTTTGAATACGAACGATTCCGTTCAATACATCCGGGTCAGCAAGGCTTTCTTGGGCGATGGAAATGTCTATGTCATGGCTCAACAAGAGGATTCGATCAACTATGGCAATATTCTGAATGTAAAAATGGAGCGGATTCGGAATAATTCGGTGGTCGATTCTTTTCAGCTTACCCGAATAGATACCCTCCCAAAAGATTCTGGCACATTTTACTATCCGGGACAGGTCTTGTATGCCTTGGATCATCCAATCTTGGATGATGGAAGTAAATACCGTATCACAGTGAGGAATACAGTGACTGGCTATGTTGCCACTTCAACGACAAACATTATTCCCGATATCCGAGTTGATGTACCTTCACCGTCTGATGCGGATTTCGCTACCCGTTTACCGATTACCTACTATTATTTACCAACCCAATATTCAAAGATTCACGACCTTGTAATTGTTTTTCGGTATAGGGAAATAAGTTCCTCTGGATTAGTTAGTTATCATGAAGTGGATATACCTTTTAATGAAAAGATAAATAGCTCCAGTTTATCGCTTCCTATCGAGTTTCAGTACTATCGACCAGATTTTTTCATCACCCTTGGGCAAACGATTCCGGAAGATCCGACTGTAATTAGGAGGGTGGATAACCTGCCGAATGGCTACAAGGCCGTAGAGTATCGATTTTACTGTGGCTCGGACGATTTGTATACCTACTATCAGCTGACCCGTCCGAGTGATGGTATTGTTCAGGATCGGCCGCTCTTTACTACTGTTGAAAATGGAGTGGGATTGTTTACATCACGATTGGTGCATTCAGAATTCAGGAATCTAAGTGCCAATACCAGAGCTGCTTTTGATACATCCGCGTATACCCGGAACCTCAATTTTGTCTTCTAAAAATGTCGCTTTGACAGCAATTTTCAAGCATTAGGACAATTATTCTCTCTTACTGCCATTTTTACTGACATTCTGCCAATGGCATATTAATTGACTTTCGAGGGGCGTATTCATTCAGAAACAATTAATAACCCCATACTCATGAGAAAAGTAATTGGCATTGACTTAGGAACAACGAACTCCTGCGTGGCTGTCATGGAAGGCAATGAGCCTGTCGTGATTCCAAACAGTGAAGGACGTCGCACAACCCCTTCGGTTGTCGCATTCCTCGATAATGGTGAACGTAAAGTGGGAGATCCTGCTAAGCGTCAGTCCATTACCAACCCACGCAACACGGTATTTTCCATCAAACGCTTTATGGGCGAAACCTACGATCATTCCAGCAAGGAAAAAGATCGAGTTCCGTATGAAGTGGTGAAAGGTGATAACAATACGCCCCGCGTAAAAATCACTGATCGTAATTATACACCTCAGGAGATCTCAGCCATTATCCTTCAAAAGATGAAAAAAACTGCTGAAGATTATCTTGGTTATGAAGTCAGCGAAGCGGTCATCACCGTTCCTGCGTATTTCAACGATGCACAACGTCAGGCAACCAAAGAAGCAGGAGAGATAGCCGGATTGAAAGTACTTCGCATAATCAATGAACCTACCGCAGCTTCCTTGGCCTATGGTTTGGACAAAAAGACGAAAGACGAAAAGATCGCTGTTTTCGACTTGGGTGGTGGTACTTTTGATATTTCCATTCTGGAGCTTGGAGATGGTGTTTTTGAGGTGAAATCCACCAATGGAGATACCCATCTTGGCGGTGATGATTTCGACCAGAAAATCATTGACTGGTTGGCTGACGAATTTAAAAATGACGAGGGAATTGATCTCCGCAGAGATCCAATGGCATTGCAACGCTTGAAAGAGTCTGCTGAAAAGGCCAAGATTGAACTTTCTAGTTCTACTCAAACGGAAATCAATTTGCCGTACATCATGCCGGTAGATGGCATTCCGAAGCACTTGGTTAAAACCCTTACTCGTTCTAAGTTTGAGCAATTGTGCGACGACCTAATCCGACGCACCTTGGAGCCTTGTAAGAAGGCTTTGAGTGATGCAGGAATGTCTCCTGCCGATATCGACGAAGTCATCTTGGTCGGTGGTTCAACGCGTATTCCTGCCATCCAGCAAGTAGTAGAGAAGTTTTTTGGCAAATCCCCTAACAAGGGTGTCAACCCGGATGAAGTAGTGGCCATCGGTGCTGCTATCCAAGGAGCCGTACTCACCGGTGAAGTGAAAGATGTATTGTTACTTGATGTAACACCACTTTCTCTTGGAATCGAGACCATGGGAGGTGTTATGACCAAGTTGATCGAATCGAATACCACAATTCCTTCGAAGAAAAGCGAAGTGTTTTCCACGGCATCCGACAACCAGCCTTCTGTCGAAATTCACATTCTTCAAGGGGAGCGTTCTATGGCCCGTGATAACCGTACCATTGGTCGTTTCCACCTCGATGGTATTCCACCGGCACCTCGTGGTGTTCCTCAAATTGAAGTTATTTTTGATATCGACGCCAACGGTATTCTACACGTCACAGCAAAAGATAAAGCGACGGGTAAGTCTCAAAATATCCGCATCGAAGCATCCTCTGGACTTTCCGACGAGGAGATTAAGCGCATGAAGACTGAAGCCGAAGCAAATGCTGAGACGGATCGTAAAGCCAAGGAAGAAGCTGATAAGTTCAATCAGGCAGATACACTCATTTTCCAAAGCGAAAAGCAATTGACGGAGTTTGGCGATAAGTTACCAGCTGACAAGAAAGAAGCTATTCAAAAGGCCCTCGCTGATTTGAAAGATGCTCACAAAGAGCGTGACCTTGCCAAAATGGACACGACACTTGCTGCACTAAATGCGGCTTGGTCGGCAGCTTCTGAAGAAATGTACAAGGCAACTCAGAGCGCTGGTGAACCTGGCCCTGATGCTGGAAACACTAATGCGAAAGCCGATGGCGAAGTCACCGATGTCGACTTCGAAGAAGTTAAAGACGAGAAAAAGTGATTCAATTAGTATGCAATAAAAAACGGGAGCCAATCAGCTCCCGTTTTTTTATAACTAAAAGAATGGTTCTTAGTTAAGCAAGGCGATACCCAACTGAAAACTGAGGGTTTTGATCTTGCTGATGTTGAATTCGGTGCGTTCTCCGCTGGCGTAGCTGTAACGAACACCAATTAAAGCTGCGGCTTGCGAATCATGTCCAAATTTGATTAACGCACCAGCTTCTGGACGAACTAGAAACGACCAGCTGTTATCCTGCAACGAATAGATGTTGAAGTAAATCTCTTGCTCAGAATACATGCCACCCAATGCTAGTCCAGCATACGGCATTATCATCTGGTCGGTAGAAAGATAATAGTGGGCATTCACTGCGAAAGGCAGGTTGTACATGTAACGATACAAATCGGTAGTTACAGCCAACTGATCGAATGAGTAGGTGGCTTGCGGAGTGTATTCATACAATGAACTCCAGTTGATTTCACCGCCGACAGAAAAGTGTGGATTGATGAAATAACGTCCTTCTACTTTAGCTCCATACGTACTGGTTCGAGAAATGAAGTCTTTGTTGTTCAAAGGCACGGTGATATCCCACGCGAAGGAGTATAATCCTTGGGTCAGGTAACGAGTTTGAGCGGACGACTGAAACGAGCACAGCAGACCAATAGAAAGCAAGTAAAGAGAGAGTATTCTTTTCATGGTATCTGTGTGTTTTAACGTTGGATATAGGGTGATTGTGTGAAGGACTGATCGATGGCGTAAAGGGCGTTTTGCGTGTTGGAGTAGGTAGTGCCCAGTATTCCGTTAGAAATAGAGGTCCAAATGATTTCCAGTTTGTTGTTATTAAGCGTTAGGTTCTTTAGGTCAACCATTTCCATAACAATGGTACCTGTGTTATAGGTATACGTATAGGAGAAAGGATAATAGTAATACGAGTCGTAATAGCCCCAATAACCTGGATCATAATACCCAGGATAACCCCAGTAGGAGCCTGGAGTTATTATGCTGGTTTGGTTTATGGTTTTGATGGTAAAAATATTCATCGCCAAGTCGGCGGTGTCATTGGCACCTGCTTCACGATATCCGCGGCTGTTCATGTTGCTGCGGACTTGATTGAGCAATTGGTTCGCTTGATTTGTACTCAACATCGTATCGTTTGTAGTGCCACTGCCTACGATAGCAACGTAGGAGGGAAGTTCGTAGGTTTGGTAGGAAGCGAACTGTGCGCTTGGCTCATACAAGGTGCCAACCAGGAAGTCGTCCGTCAGTTGCGACAAGTTTGGCTCTTTTCGACAGCTGAACGCGGTTACGGCAATCAGCGCTAGAAATAGGATTTTTTTCATAGAATTGGTTGAATGGTGTTGGTGGCAAATGAAGGTATAATTGTCTATTTTTACAAGCATTAGTTTTAACTCAAACTCATAACGATGAACATGAAACGCTACCTTTTTGTAGGAGTATTGTTAGCACTTGCCAGTTGTTCGACTTACCAGGTTTCTTTTGAACGAACTCCGGGAGTTGATTTTTCCAAATACAAAACGTATGCATGGGCTCAACCAGATAATTCAGCTGGTAAATATGTAAATAAGCAATACCTGAATGACCGGGTTATCTATTATTCCAATCAGCAACTAGCTAAGAAGGGTATGACAATCGATGTCAATAAACCGGATGTGGTTTTCAGTTTTCAGTCTTATTCTCAGGATAAAGTAGAATACCAATACAATCCGCCACCAGCGTATGTTAATTTTGGATTTGGTGGTCCTGGTTACTACATGGGATACGCCGCTCCAATGGCACCGGCTACCGTTACGGCCAATAACTATACAGAGGGAACCTTGGTGATGTACATGACAGATCCTTCCAACCAACAGGTTTTGTGGAAAGGATTCGTTTCAAAGGCTCTTGATCAAGCGTATGATCTTGACGCCGAATTACAGCCTGCCATTACCAAGGTAATGTACACCTTGCCGTTGAAACCTGCTACGAAGTAATTCCACTCAATTACCTTCTTCCACCGCCGCCACGCATTGGTGGTCCTGATGGACGATCAAATGATCCCGCAGGACGAGCATTGTTGATGTTGTTGAAGTTATTGGTGCGCATATCTCCTCGATCACGATTCATCTGTTGCTGGTTTAAATCACTGATAGACGAGGCTCCTCTTGCTGGATTTCCTCCTGATTGAACGTTCTGCCAGGAGTTACCCGTGTTTTGTTGCCATTGGTTTGCTTGGCCGCGAAACACGTTCCCGTTCGGATCTGAATACACGTTATTCTGCATGTTGTTAGGCCGTGGAGTATTTGAGGACGGACGCTGAAACCCGTTAGGGTTACCATTCATGGAAGGACCGCCTGAAGGAACAGGACGTGGAGCATTTCCGGATGGGCGAACCGTTGATGTTGGGCGAACGGCTGTGCCCCGGGAGTTGTACATGTTATTGGAATAACTGCCGTATGGACCGGCTGGACGTGGGCCATAGGCAGGAGGACGGTAACCAGGAGGAGGTGCTCCATAATATCCAGGTCTTCCGTAAGGACCATAATATCCTCCATACGGCGGACGGTAATAATAGGGCGGTCTATAAACAGGACCGTACCACCCGCCATAATATCCAGGTCCACGGTAACCATAGGACATTGAGAATCCATAGCTCCATCCAGAGTATGGACTGTAGTGTAGGTTGAACCCATACGTTACTGGACGGGGGTAATAATAAGTGCCGTACCATCCCGGATAATAATATCCTGTGCCATAAACAATCGTTGGTCCGTTGATATAGCAGCCAGTATATCCAGGTGTGTAACCAACGTACACAATGTCAGGAGTCGAATCGTAGATGTACACATATTTCACATTGTACACAGGACATGATGATGGGATTTTCTTGACATCGGCAGGCACCGATGTGGCAACGCTCCAGGGACCGTTAGGCGTGTAACCCATAAACCATATGCCTTTGTCGCATACATAGAACGTGTTTACGTCTTTAATCACCGAGCTGGCTGTATTAGTCGCATACGATAAACTGGTGTTTTCAATCTGTGTGAAGGAAGGGGTGCCATCGTAGGTTACTGTGCAAGTAGCGTCTTGGCGACTTACAGCAGCCGTTTGTGGAACCTGTGCATCCATCACCGCCTCTTTCGCAGCTGGAGTACCTGCAATACTCGCCAGTACTTCATCCTTTGCACTGCCCTCTGGAATCTTTGTGAAGTCAGCTGGTAATTTATCGGATGCAATGTAGGTCCAAGGACCTTTTAACGATTTAGATGAATACCATCTACCGGAAAGAAGGATGTAATTCGACTGGTCCGGGATGTACATGAAAATATTGCTTTGCGTATTGCTGACGTAGAGCAGCTGTGTGGTTTCAATGGCAGTATAGTTCGGCTCTCCATTAACCTGCAAAAGTTCGGCTTGAGTTGTCCGAACAATAATTTCAGTGGAAGGGTCTGTATGGATGTTTAAAATAGAATCTGAAACCGTAGAGTCTTTTCGCTGATCTGCTATTACTTGCTGTTGCAACTGAACCAATTCGGCAGGCACGTTATTCGCTGCGGTCCAGCCTTGATTGAACTGTTTGGAATTGAACCATTGGTTGGAGCCAAGCAAATAGTAGGAATTGTCAGCCGGGTTCTGCAGAAGTAGTGCGGGTGTGTTTACAATGCGTTTCATGGAGGAATTGTCCATGGTGCCATATTTTGGATCACCATCCAGAATCACTAACATAGCAGGCTTGGTGCGGTAGATGATTTCCGGTGCGTCTGTTTTTAGTCCCTCATCCGACGCCGGGTTGTTTTGCTCGATGGAGGCCAGTAGTGCATCCAACGAAAGTACCAGGTCCCACGAAGGCACTTCGTCTGCAATCGACTTTTTCAATAACTCGATCTTTGTGGAGTCGACTTGTTGCGGAAATTTCACGTCGGTTACTTTGGTGTCGATCAAGATTACTTCACGTTTCTCACGGTCTGTAGATACTCTAGAGTCTGCCCACAATGCACCAAATATTGGAGCGTCACTTCCGGTAGGAGTGACCGAAAACGCAGCCCTTGCTCTCAATTTATCTCCTGATAGCGATTCAGGTTGCGGTTGGTAAATGACTATTTTTCCATCTGGTCGTTCGATTACTTTAGGCCACGTGTTTTGTGCCGAGCTGACATGCGAAATCAAGAACAGTAAAAGTGATGCTAAGAAAGCAATGGTGTTTTTATTCATGATGTTTAATGGACTTTTTATTCGGGCTTGTGATAGAAAATTGTGCATTTAAATAGGATCGGTAAAAGTTGGTAGGTGCGGGATGCTGCGTGAAATTAAGCAACAAGTTTAATTCATCAGCTGACATGTATCAATCTTGATAAAACATTTAACGAAAAAAAAGACCAGGATGCGCCCGGTCTTTTTTGAAAAGTAGATGAGATCAGAAGGAGAGACTCAGGCCGGCGATTCCGCCAAATTGAGTGATGGTAGAGTATCCGGAAACACCCACGCTAGAGCCACCAGATCCAACAAATACACTGGCTCCCAGTGATTGGATAGGGATATACAGTTGTGGCTGAAGTTTAATCCCAATCAATTCAGTGACTTTGATTTTAACACCGGCCTTGGCAGCTACTGCGAAACGAACCGTTGCTGCAATATCAAGTGTACGTGGTGTAAACACAACAATACCAGCACTAAGTCCGCCATACAGTGAAATTCGCTCATCCGGATGCTTGATGGCATTCATGCCCAGCATGAAATAGTCGATGGCAAGCTCGGAAGGAATGTTGTTTTCGTACCAATTTTGTCCATATGTATAATACAACGAACCAGTCGCGTTGGTCACTTGGTGTTGCCAGGTTCCTTCGAATTCAGCCCAGTCGGTAACATCTTTTGCAAGGCTGACTCCATAAACACTTCCCTGTTCCAAATAAACGGAGCCGTAATCAATTTGAAAAGTTTCATCGAAGTTATACCCGTAAAAAGGAGTGATACTAAGTTTTGTGTCGCTGACCGTGCGTTTCATTGGAACTGGTGGTGGGCCAGAAGAATAAACTTGGGCGTTTACCGATTGATTATGGAATAAAAAAGCAACCAAGGCAAGGAGTAGTAGTCTGTGTGGCATATTGAATTGTTTTCCCAAATGTATTGTTTTTTGATAATAATTGAACAAAAAAAAGCGGCCCTGATCAGACCGCTTTTTTCTCTAATTGCTATTTATCGTGGGAGCGAATACTTTTTAAATCAGATGCCTTTGTGGTCGCTTTCAGATGACACAAGTACTATTTTTTAGCGTTTGAAAAGGCGCTTGTTTAAGGCCTTTCCTTTTTCATCAATGACTTGAACCATGTAAATCCCGTTTGCTAATTCCGCAATATCTATTTCTGTTTTTTCATCTGTAAATGGTGCTGTCATTTGCAGTTTACCGACCATGTCTGTGATATACACGTGTGTAGCTATTCCGAAGTCTTCCACCTTGCCTACTTCGATGACAATTTTCGAGCTGGCAGGATTTGGGAAGATGGTCACCGGCTCGGAGCTTTCTTGTCCGAATAGGGTCGGTAATTGAGTGGTCGTACTGAACTGTAAGGGAGTGGTGTAGTTGGAACAATTCGCCTTTACTTTCCAGTCATATACGGTTGCCGCCGCAAGTCCGGTAAGATTTACTGTTGTCGAATTTTGGGGTCCAACTTGCGTCCATTTCGTTTCGGACGACTTTTTATAACCGATGGTATAACTGCTGGCACCTGGAACGGCAGACCAACCCAAGGTCGCATTGGTACGACTTATATTGGAAGAGTTCAATCCGAAAGGAATTAAACATCCTGAAGATGCGGTAGTGAAATTTGCTTGGGTGCTTGCGCCGGAACAATTTGCAGAGACCGTCCAGTTATAGGTGGTTGATGAAGTTAGTCCGGATAATGTCAATGTGGTTCCTGTTTGTGCGGAGCAGGTGATCCAATTACTTGCTCCGGATCGCTTGTATTTAACCGTGTAGTTGTTAGCACCTGCGACAGGTAGCCACGATACAAGAGCGGACACTCCGGAAATGTAAGTTGTTGCTAAGCCTATGGGTGCTGTACAATTGCTAACCGCAGGTGTGTTGAAATAATTACTGGAAGAAAACTCCGAGCAGTTCGATTTGACTTGCCATTCATAGGATGTGGAGCTATTTAGTGAATTAAGTGTGCTGCTATTACTGGTGGTCGTTCCGCCAAAAATCCAGGCAGAACTACCTCTAATTCGAAACTGCACAGTATAGTCAGTCGCTCCGATGACCGTATTCCAAGAAATGGTTGCGGTGGAGGCAGTGATGTTGTTTGCACAAATTCCAGTAGGAGCCGTTCCAGTGGCAGTGATACAGGATGCATTGACTAATCTGCTGCGAATCAGGTTTCCGGGGATGCTTCCAAATCCGTTGGTGAAGTTTATTCCATTGGTGGTCATGTGGCAATAACTCATGATAGTGCCGCCATTCACTGGTGTTGCTCCTGCGGGGCAGCCTCCTTCCGTCGTGTAACAATTATCGAGGGCTCCTGTAGTGCCGTCACTCTTTGTCCATCCACACCAGTGTGTATGGTTGGCGCCGAAGTTGTGTCCCAGCTCATGGGTTATAACTTGAACAGACCATGAGTAGGTAGAAATGTTGCTAAAAGTATTTTGAATGTAACTGACGCCGTGCGCATAGGATTTGTTGCACAATACATCCAGATATGCAATTCCTCCACCGATATTACGCGTGGTTAGAAAATGCGCAACCGTACCATTGAAATTAGATCCAACATTTGTTCGGAATGCCGGTAGTAGATTTGCTGAACTCGTGTAACTCGCATAAGGATCACTGGTGGTCCAAATATTCATGGATTGTAGTTGAAGCTCGATGTTCTCATTGCTGTATAACGCAGCCACTTGATTGAAAAGCGAAGTGACGTAATTAGTCACGTTGGTGGTACTTGATCCCTTGTCGGTATACAAGCGATAGTCGCATTCAAAGTAAACATTGACCCGTTTGCAGCCCACTCCATCCGTGGTATTTACTGTAGTTGGCTTTTGAACCCCAGGAGGTGACACCGCTTCACATTCGAAATTTGGTAATACCGGCAATTGCTTTGCATCCAACAGTCGGTACTGGTCCGTGCTATTTTCTTTTTTGATCAATTCATAATTCGCTTGATCAATGGCAATCATGGCCGACATGTCATCGTCGAAAAAAGTAACTGCTACTACTGAATTTGAAGCATCTGCTACGACACCTCGATAGTAGGTTCCTTTTTCGAAGGCTATCGTTGAAGTGGCATTGGTTCCTAATGTGCCTAAATTGAAATCTGGTGTTACTAATTCTATTTTACCCAGCAATAGTTCCATGTGGTCATGGTCATTCATGGGAATGTCAAGCGTAATTGCAGCAGGCTGTTGTAGTCGAATCAGTGCAAGTTGTTGTGGATTGATGGTAAGCGATACCGAATTAAAACGATTTCGTTCCTGAGTACCGTTGACAACTGTCTTTTTTAGAAGAGGAATAGCGACGAATTGACGTGATTCTTGTAAGGTGGTAATCCACGCGCTGACTCCATCTTGCGAATAGGTTGTTGTTACGCCAAGGAGTGTTACGGCAACTATTAACAGGAATCGTTTGAAACGTAAATCGAGAGAGAAAGAGGGCATTAGGAAGTTGAAATTAGGGCGTATTAAAGCCTTACTATGCTTCCGTAAAATTACCCTGATACCTGCCTTTAGGGGGTAATTAATTGGTAAAACATTACATTTTTTGGCGATCAGACATTATTCTAAGCCATTTTTGACCGTTTATAGCGATGCCATGTATGTAAAATAACAGTAGTCAGGATGATTGCAGCACCGGTTAGGAAACCACCATTGATGACTTTCCCTTCATTGGCAAAGAGAATAGCCAATAAAATACCATAAACAGGTTCGAGGTTCATGGATAAAGCCATTGTGTAGGCAGAAACTTTTCGAAGCGCTTGCAGCGATAGTATCCATGTTAGTACTGTGCAGAAAATCGATAGAATCATCAAATAGAACCAATCTTTCATGTCCGGAAGGAAGTAGGTGGTTGGTTGTATGTGAATATAAATCGGTAGCAATATGGTCAATGCCAACCAGCCGGCTCCTAATTCGATAAATGAGATGGTCAATGGTTCATGATCGGAAGCAATGCGCTGGTTGAGAATATTAAATACAGCACTCAACATCGCGCTGAATATGCCTACCAGGATTCCGGTTGATGCTGAAACATCAGAAAAATAAATGAAGGAAATTCCGACAACAGCTAAAATGGAAAAGAGAATTTCTGTGAAATCAAACTTTTTTCGATTCATTAATGGTTCAAGCAACGAGGCAAACAACGCAGTAGAAGAAAGACAAATCATTGCTACCGAAATACTCGATAGTTTAATCGAGCCGTAAAAAGCTACCCAATGGATCATCACAACAACGCCAATCGCACTAAGTTGTATCCATTTTTTTGAGGGAAGTTTCGGAAGTGATTTACGCCAAAGTAGCACCAGAAAAAGTACGAATGCGCTGATTAACATTCTGTACCATACCAACATCCCTTCGTTTAATCGAATGAATTTACCTAGCACACCCGTAAATCCCCATAGTAGGATGGCCGAGTGCATCCGCAGGTAAGCACCTTTCATCGGTCGCTTTTGCTGAAAAGGTGCAGTTCATCCCACAACTCCGCAATCGGTAAACCCATCACATTGAAATAACTCCCGTTGATAGTAGCAATGATTGGGACTTGCCGACTTGGGTCGACAGCTAACGACTCTTCAAAAAGATGCGGCTTGCCGATTTTAACGAGAAATTCGTGCTCATAGGGAGACAACGGATTGAAACCTGGCGGTAGGCCTTCTTGCGCTCCGTATGAACCAGCTTTGTCGAAAGGCTGGTAATGTTGAACATACATTTCGATGTCAGATCGCCTAAGTGTCTGGAATGTGACATGGGTACAAGTTTGAAAACAATGACGTTGACCGTCATGTGTCAGGCAGACACCAGTATAAACCTGATGTGTTTTTCCTTGTAGTCGTTCAAGCATTTGAACGGCATCCAATGCGTCGATGGGTTTCCCCAAAACAGCCTCCTCCAGCCAAACAATTGTATCGGCAGTAATCAGCAACTCATCCTCTTTCAACATTCCATCGAATGCCATGGCTTTCAACTCAGCAAGATGCATTGGAATGTCACCGCGTTTCAAATGGAGCGGGAATAGTTCTTCAACGTCGGGTTTTCGCACCTCGACTGGCCATCCGAGTCCTTCCAGTAGTTGCTTTCTACGAGGTGAACCAGATCCCAAAATGATTGTTTGAAAAGCAGGGACACTCATCGAAGGAAGTAAAACCAGAATGGAAAAATGGATAAAACTCCGAACAACATAAAGCCTTTGGCGAATATACTTGCAAAATGATAATCCTTCTTCTCATTCGCAGTAACAACCAAGTAAATGAGTCCGCAAAGTGGTGCCAGGAAAATGAGCAGTAGGTTCCACCAGGCAATTACGGTGTTGTCTTCGAATCCGTTGCGAACGATATAGGTAATGAATCCGCCGGTTACTATCAACACTGTGGTCGCCGCTATTTTGGCTGATTTAATTCCATACCGAATGGGAAGGGTCTTGCATTGCATACGTTCGTCGCCATCTAAATCTTCAATGTCTTTGATGATCTCACGTGCTAAAGAAACCATGAATGCCAGTACTGCGAACACGAACAGATAAACGATATTCGGATAGTACTCCGGCTCAAAAAGTCCTGGCAGTAGGACCATTAAGAATGTTAGAAATGCAATTAGAAAATTACCGCTTAATAGTCTGCGTTTGTAATAGGATGAATACATCCATAGCGACGAAGCTGAAAATAAGTGTATCATCCCGATGGCTGGCTTTTCAATGGCAAATCCAACCCACATTCCAAGCAATGTACCCATGGAACTCAAAACGTAAAAGGCGTTTTTGCCAGTTTTCTTGCTAAGCCGATTTTCGAATATGTTTTTCCCAGGACGATTGATAGCATCGGTAGTTACATCAAATACATCGTTGATAATATTGCCTGCGGCTGCTATGAGTACGGTCGCTCCGGTAAGCAGCAGGAAATACAATCGACTCATGTGTGCCGGAAATTCTCCCGTGATATTTTCGGTGGTTTGAAATGTTGGAAGAATCAAGCAGTACCTCACCAGGAACATGGTGAGTGAAATCATGATCAAATTTGGAATGCGAAGAAGTCGGAGGTAGGATAGCATCAAGCAGTTTTTAGCATCAACGATGTTCACTTTGAAAGGGCCAACGACCATGTACACGCATTACCTGCTCAATCACATCGCGCACACAACCCTTTCCTCCAGTGTAAGGGGAAACATAGTGACAAAGACGTTTGATTTCAGGAATAGCATCTGAAGGGCATACTTTCATTCCAGCTAATTGAATTACCCGATAATCAGGGAGGTCATCGCCCATGTACATGACTTCTTTCGTTTGCAATCCATGCTTACTAAGCAATTCGTTAAACATGGCTGATTTGTCGCTAATGCCTAAATGTACTTCTCGAACGCCTAAGCCATTCAGTCGTTCACGTACACTGTCTGAATCGCCACCTGAAATCACCATCACATGATACCCTGCCTTGATTGCTTCCACTATCGCGTATCCATCCCTGATATTCATGACACGGTATTGTTCACCCTCCATAAGATAGAGTGACCCATCTGTCATCACGCCATCAACATCAAAAACAAACGCACGGATGTCGTTTAATAGGTGCTTGTAGCTTGGTTCCATTCTCACAATATTAACTAAAAATCAGTAGCGAGGACCTTGTAGCGATTCGATACTTTCCGACAACAGGCGGTAGATTTCCTGCAACTGCGGCTCATTTGCGAGCAACCTGAGGTGTTCCTCGACCGTCGTGGAGTCTCCTCGTCGTGCAGGGCCGGTCTGGACAGATGCCGGTGATGCATGTTGAACTTTCTTAGCAGTTTCTTGTATTAAAGGACGCAATACATCGAAGGATATTCCTTTAGTAGTCAACAAACGTTCAGCTAGCGCGAAAAGATGATTCGGAAAATTATTCACTAGTACAGCTGCCAAATGCATCCAGCGTCGCTCGTCGGAATTTACGCTAATTACTTGTTTAGATATACTAGAACCAACTTTTTTCAACCGGTTTAGTGCAAGTTTGGAACGTGCTTCAATGCAAATGGGTACCTTCTCGAAGTTGACGGACGTGTTTTTGGTAATGGTTTGTAGCGGCCAGAACACACCTATGTTTTCAAAGGTTGAGGGGAATACAGACAGTGATACTGCGCCCGAAGTGTGAGCGACACAGCGATCGATAAAGGGTAATTGGGCAATTACTGCGGCTATTTCTCCGTCTGGTACGGCGATGATGTACAGATCGGCTTTCGTCGTTAGCAAGGATAGGTCATACACCGGCTCTGCATGCAGTTTTTTAGCAAGCGAGGTAACAGTAGACTTCGTTCGGCCACCGACTTGTTTGATCACATGTCCGGCTTTGAACAGGGCAGGTCCCAAGTGACTGGCAATATTTCCTGCTCCGATCAGTACGACCTTCATAGCGTCTGAAAATTTATGTGGTTATGTTTCCTTTTTTCTTGGTACGCTGTCGGATCGCCATAACAGTGCCTATGATCATCAAGAAACAGCCAATCCAAAGTATGTTGATTCCGGGAAAGACGATGGCTTTCATAATGATAAATGGTTTTTTATTGGACTTCTTCTCAAAGGAAGAAATCCTGATTTTACCGGTCGCAGGATCAATTTTGGCGAATTCAAATTTCAATCCAAGTTCCGGGACTTCTTCAGCCATTGCATAGATAGAGAAGTTACGGATCAGGAATATTGGTTCCACCGTGTGGCGGCTCTTGTTGAGGTCTTCTACAATCAGCTTTGCACTAACAGCTACATCTGAATCGTTCAGGTGATATTTTACTTTATCAAGATTCTTGTTTAGTCCTTCCAGAATGACATAGCTGTTGCTTGTGAAGAAGGTGTCGCCAATAGCTATGTCGTGTTCTTTTGCAGGTAGCCACGATGCAGTATCATCGGCACTTGGTTCCGTTTCAGCATAGGTGACGTGGGTATAGATGTCACGGGAAAGGAAATGCATGGTAGCTGGCTCGGCAACATTGCCCATGCGTGGGTTAAGTTGAATTAAAGGGCGCAACCGGAATTCGAATTCTTTTTGTCCGGTCGATTCATTGACTTTGAAATAGTCGATGTTATAATAAATGTTCTTGTCTACTTTTTCTTTCCCGGCATAGGTTACATAATAGCTGCCCATCGGAAGCGTGTCTGTGCGCTCCTCGATCATGATATTTTCGTTATTCTTAAAGTCTTTGCCAAGGTCGATGGCTTTCATGTTGCGTGAAATGACTTCCTGTTTGCCATTTGCAATCAGTGCTCCAAGAATGATCAATCCAATACCAATGTGGGCTACGGTGGATCCTGCCTTGGCGTAAGTTCCTTTGAAACGCAGGAGCATGTATTCTAAGTTTCCAAGCACGGCGAAGATGGAAGCGAATAGCAGGATGTAGTAGTGGATCCTGAAGTCACCAATCAGGTATATGGCTCCAGAGGTTGCCAATGAGCTAAGTAGAAATGGTCTGGCCAATTGTTTGCCAAAGTCTTTTCCATCGTTTATTTTGTATCGTAGGAATTGCGTCGCGCCAATCAATAAGCACACGAAAATACCTACAGGGACTTGCCAGCGGTTGTAATGGTCAATCACGTCAGCAGGTGGAGCTAGTTTGCTACCAAAAATTTTATTGATGACTGGCAATGAGGTGGTGAAGGTAATTTGGATGCTGCCCAAAAGCAGAACCAACATGCCGATAAACATCCAAAATTCCCTGGAGGTGAGATGTTCCTCTTCGGGTAACGTTGGAATTTCTTTCCGTCGAATAAAGAGTAGCCCAATCGCTAACACCATGAAAAAAAACAGGTAAATAACCAGTTGCCCTGACATTCCAAGATCGGTAAAAGCATGTACCGAAGAATTGCCCAGAATACCGCTACGCGTCAGGAAAGTAGAATAGAGGATCAATACAAACGTAAGTGTAGCCAGGATGAAAGCGGACCAAAGTGAACGTCCTCGGTGCTGGTAGATGAGCATGACGTGACCAAGGCCAGCTACAGTCATCCAGGGAACAAGCGATGCATTTTCAACGGGATCCCATGCCCAGAATCCACCAAAACTAAGTGCTTCATAGGCCCAAGCGGCTCCCATTAAAATACCTGTGCCAAGTATCATAATACTGAAGAAGGTCCAAGGAAGTGCTGGCTTGACCCATTCACCGTATTTTCTTTGAATTAGACCTCCCATGGCAAATGCGAACGGCACCAAGGTAGATGCGAAGCCTAAAAAGAGCGTAGGAGGATGAATGGTCATCCAGTAGTTCTGTAACAATGGATTCAATCCTCGGCCATCGTTGATCTTGCTCAGGTAATCAGGCATATTAATAAATGGCAGATTAGCAAAGTCGGGATGCTTTCTCAACAATACGAAAGGATTACTACCCAGTTTATAATTCAGGAATACGATTCCCAATAACATGGACGCAAGAAAGGCTTGCACCATACTGAAAGTCAGCATAACACTACTTTCCCATTCCTTGCCTTTACGAATGAGAATAATCCCGAGTACGCAATGCCAGAATGACCAGAGTAAAAAGCTGCCTTCTTGTCCTTCCCAAAGACAAGAAAAAATGTAACGCAGCGGCATTGTAGTACTGCTGTGTTGCCAAACATAATAGTATTCGAATCGATGTTGTACGATGAGGTACATCAATAGCCCAATCACGGAGATTACGGAAAAGGACTGAATGTAGAAGGCGATTCGGGCAAGCTTTTTCCAGCTTTCGTCGCTGGTACGAATTGCGTAATAATACCCGATGGATG
>CANIAS010000009.1 GCA_947465495.1 Candidatus Pollutiaquabacter sp.
GCTCAAATCATCGATCAGGAAGTCAAAAAGCTGATTGACGAATCATATGTTCGTACCACGGAACTACTTCGAAACAATAAGGAGCGATTGACACGCCTTGCCAATCGCTTACTGGAGAAAGAAGTCATCTTCAAAGAAGACCTTGAGCAGATTTTCGGCAAACGCCAGTGGGCGGATCGCGAATTCCCTCCGCTACCTCCAGTGCAGGCATTACCTGCCGCCAATGAAAATGGCGCCATCGTCGAAACTACTACGGAGCCGACACCAGATACTACTCCATCCAACAACTAATTCAAAGGGCCGGGCAACCGGCCCTTTTTCATGTTTAACTGCCATCAAATAAATGTCGGTTAATTGTTACCTTCGTTGGCGACAACTGATCCATGCAAGAGCGTATTTCCCGTGAGCAGATGCTCAAGAAAATTCGTCAGGCCCTGATCGAAAAGACAGAGCCCCATTTTCCATCCCTAGACTGGGACAAGAACGTTTACACACCTGCCATCGGAGAAGGTCCTGAAGAACAATTTGCGTTGGCCTTCACGAAGATTGGTGGTCATTTTACTTTCTGCGAAAATGAAATTGATTGCATTGAGCAACTTATCCAAATTGCGCAATCAAAAGGATGGAAAAAATTCTACTGCTGGGAAAAACCCTTACAGTACTTATTAAAACAAGCAGCGTTTCCCTACACGACCGAAGATCGGGAGTTTCCAGAAGGCATGGTAGGCATCACCACCTGCGAAGCTTTAGTTAGCCGCCTGGGAAGTGTCATCGTTTCATCCGGAATCGGCTCTGGCAGACGATTATTCGTAGCGCCCACTTTTCATGTGATTATCGCACGAACCTCGCAGCTTGTACCTGATTTAAAAGACGCATTCTACCTTATTCAGGAAAAATACGGCCAGCAAATTCCTTCGATGATTGCAGCTCTCAGCGGACCTAGCCGTACGGCCGATATTGAAAAAACGCTGGTCACACCAGCCCACGGTCCCGAAGAAATTCATGTATTGTTAATCGACGAACCTCATTCTCGGTAATCATGACAGATTGGGTAAAAATATACCTAGCCGGACAGCCTCATCAAGCCGAAATCGTTGTGGCGGTATTGGAAGATCACAACATTGAAGCCCAGGTGATCGACAAGCGAGACTCCAGTTACCTCTTTGGAAATGTAGAAATATATGTTGACCAGCGTAACGCGGAAGAAGCGCGTCGCATTATCGCCGAAAACGAACTGTGAGCAATCTTACACAACGTATACTTACAGCCATTGTCGGTGCATCGCTGGTAATTGGAGCAATTCTATTTTCCGAATTCACGTTTCTACTTTTATTATTACTGATTACTGTATTAGGCGTAACTGAATTCTACCGGTTACTTCGACACGATGGTGTTCAGCCGCAAACACTGCCGGGCATCGTCTTGGCTGCTGCACCCTTTATCGCCCCTCTCCTCTCGTCCGGAACTGGTATAGCATGGAATGCATTGCCATTTATACTCATTTTACCGTATATCATTTTTATCCGTGAACTATATACCAAATCAGAAAAGCCATTTACCAATATCGCGTTTACGCTACTTGCTCCAATTTACCTGGCCTTTCCACTTTTCCTTTTTTACCTCTTTTCCTTCCAGGGTTTAGATACCAACCATTATCATCCATACAATGTGCTCGGCTATTTATTCATCCTGTGGGCGAGCGACAGTGGCGCATACTTCGCGGGACGCTTTTTGGGCAAGCACAAACTATTCGAACGCATTTCACCCAAAAAGACCTGGGAAGGTTTCTTAGGCGGCTTGGCTATGGCCATGACTGTGGCTTATGTGGTCAGTGGATATTATACTAATTTGGATCGACTGACATGGATGATTGTTGCGCTGATAATTGTGGTCACCGGAGCTTTAGGCGATCTCGTCGAGTCCTTGTTCAAACGTAGCATTGCCATTAAAGACTCGGGCTCACTTTTACCGGGGCATGGGGGTGTACTAGATCGCTTTGACGGCCTTTACATTTCGGCGCCATTCGTATTTGTATACCTGCTACTTTTCAGCTGAAGTCATCACATCCATTTGTTGGAAATTTAATTTTAGCCAGGTTGAAGCCCATCACTCGAAGGGTAATTTTACAGCCACTAATACCAACCTACTACCATGCTCCGTTTTCACAAAGAAGGCAATTCTTCCATCGCCATCGTACTATTAGTTGCCACCCTGTTGCAATTGGCCAATCATACTTTTCTGATTGACTATCCCATCGCTTATTATTTCGTGATTGCTGTATGGGTATTTTTGGTAGTGATGATTCTGCAATTTTTCAGAAATCCAAAACGTACAACGATTCAAAATGAAAAACACGTAATTTGTCCGGCTGATGGTAAAGTAGTGGTGATAGAGGAAACCGAGGAAGGTGAATACTTCAAGGACAAACGACTCCAAGTGTCGATCTTCATGTCGCCCATCAACGTGCACGTGAACCGTTATCCAATCGGCGGACAAGTAGTTTATAGTAAATACCATCCCGGCTTATACCTGGTAGCATGGCATCCAAAATCATCGACAGAGAACGAGCGTACAACGGTAGTAGTTCAAACATCCGGCAATGTTTCTGTCCTGTTCCGGCAAATTGCAGGGGCTCTGGCGCGAAGGATTGTTTGCTATGCCAAACAAGGTGACAAAGCCAAACAGGGCGAGGAATTCGGCTTTATCAAATTTGGTTCACGCGTGGATATTTTCCTGCCGATTGGCACAAAGGTTCATGTAGCAATGAATCAAGTGGTTCGAGGTGGCGAGACTGTCTTGGCGGAGCTTACCTAAAAACCACATCACCACGCTAAGTATACTTTGTTATCGTGTAGCTGTTGCAGTTCGCTGATCGACCGATTGGCCATCACGAATAGTATAATTAAAGCTCAAGGTGCCATCCGACCGGTAGCTACCAGACCCTTGAATTGTATCTGAACCTATGACATTTCGAGGAATAGTGATGTTGCCGGCACTCACAGATGCAGATACATACGTGCCCTGGCCGTAGCCATCAAAATTCTCCATACGAATACCATCTCCACTGGAACCTGATGCGATAATGTTCATCGTGAAATTAATTGGACCACCGATGGGACCATCGGAAGCGCCGATCCATTGTCCAAGATAATCCTGACGAGTTACCGTCGGATCAATTGAATCATCCGGTTCACATGCATAGAACGTCGTGCCTAGCACAATTGCTACGACTAAAAGATGTTTAAAGGAAGCTCTCACGGAAATATGCAGTTTAAATAGGTTCACTTGAGTCGTTCACGAATGTCAAGGCGAAACTTACGAGCTGTATCGACAGCGATATCATAGCCTGCATCTGCATGACGAATGACACCCATGGCTGGATCGTTGTGCAACACGCGCTTGATGCGACGCGCAGCATCGTCTGTACCATCTGCGACTATCACCATCCCGGCATGAATGGAGTAGCCCATACCAACTCCTCCGCCATGGTGCAAGGATACCCAGCTGGCCCCGCCGGCGGTGTTAATGAGAGCATTCAGTACCGGCCAATCAGCAATGGCATCACTACCATCTTTCATAGCTTCAGTTTCGCGATTAGGGGAAGCTACAGAACCCGTATCGAGGTGGTCGCGACCAATGACGATGGGTGCTTTTACTTTTCCGGTTCGAACAAGTTCATTGAATAACAAACCGGCCTGTTCGCGCTCACCCATGCCAATCCAACAGATACGTGCAGGTAATCCCTGAAAGGCGATGCGTTCCGAAGCCATTTTCATCCAACGGTGCATCGACTTATTTTCGGGAAACAGGTTCATGATGGCTTCATCGGTTACACGAATATCTTCCGGATCTCCGGAGAGTGCCGCCCAACGGAAGGGCCCTTTGCCTTCGCAGAAAAGTGGACGAATATAGGCTGGGACAAAGCCAGGAAAATCAAATGCATTTTTCAAACCACGCTCCAGCGCACGTCCGCGCAAATTATTTCCATAATCGAATGTAATTGCACCCATTTTCTGAAGATCCAGCATCAACTGAACGTGCTCAACCATCGAAGCATAACTCATTTCCATATACTTTGCAGGATTTGATTCACGCAACACATTGGCTTGTTCGTTCGTTAATCCTTCAGGAAGGTAACCAACCAGTGGATCATGAGCAGAAGTTTGATCCGTGAGCACATCTGGAACGATACCACGTTCTTTCAATCGATTAAGCAATTTTACGGCAGTACAAATCACACCTATGGACTTATTCTCGCCTTTCTTTTTGAATTCCAGAGCGAGATCAATCGCTTTATCAAGGTCGGTTTCAATATGATCCAGATAACGGGTTTCTATGCGCTTCTCTGCGCGCCACTGCTCCACCTCTGCCGCAAGGCAAACACCTTCAGCCATGGTAATGGCCAATGGTTGAGCACCACCCATTCCACCGAGACCAGCTGTTACGCAAAGCCGTCCTTTAAGCGAACCACCAAAATGTTTTTCAGCAACTGCATTGAAGGTTTCGTAAGTACCTTGTACGATTCCCTGCGATCCGATATATATCCACGATCCGGCTGTCATCTGACCGTACATGATCAACCCTTTTCGTTCAAGTTCATCGAATGACTCCAAGGTTGCCCAATGAGGAACAAGTTGAGAATTACTGATAATAACGCGGGGAGCATCCTTATGAGTAGGAAGTATTCCAACCGGCTTTCCACTTTGCACAAGGAGTGTCTCATCCTCATTTAAGTCCTTCAGTGCTTTTACAATCAGGTGAAAGGACTCCACATTACGAGCTGCTTTTCCACGTCCTCCATAGACTACCAAATCTTCCGGGCGTTCTGCTACCTCCGGATCGAGGTTATTGTGCAACATGCGTAATGCTGCTTCCTGGACCCATCCTTTGCAATTGAGTTCAGTTCCAGTTGGCGTCTTGGTTTTAGACAAGTCTAGCTTTTCGTGATTCAATGATGTAGCCATAGTTGCAATAGTATTCGTTCACTTATTCGGTTTGGGTGTAGCCTTTGACGATGGTTTTTGGAAATTCCACGGACAATGGCGGCAACCGCTTTGACAACAATAACCACGTTTTAAATGATATTGTTCCGTAAAAATCACAAATCCTTCGGGGGACAGGTAATAATCGCCGGGTTCGAATTTGTCGGTGAAAGCCATTTTATCGAAGTCGTTCAAACACGTTGATTATTAGGCAAATTTACTGATTTTTGAGCACCCGTATCGCATGGAATTCCAAGAGTTATTTGATTTACCGCCTGTTTTTCAGCCACTTTCATGGAAGGCGGCTGAAGATGCCGGAATCCGTGTGCAAGTACTCCGCGAAGACCTTCGCCACCCAGTACTTGGCGGTAATAAGCTATGGAAATTAAAATACAACCTGGAAGATTACAGAAATTCGGGAAGCTCCTGCATCGTCAGCTTTGGGGGAGCCTATTCGAATCACTTACTTGCCATCAGTGAGGCATGCCACCAACTGGCAATTCCACTGCATGCTTTTATTCGGGGAGAAGAAGAACCTTTAAATGAACGAATAGAGCGAATGATTTCAGTAGGAACCATCGTCCATTATTTGTCAAGAAGCGAATACCGTAAAAAGGAGGACACTATTTTTCTGCAACACCTATTGAATAAATTCCAGTTGCCGCACAACAGCTTTATCATTCCGGAAGGAGCCAACAATGCATCCGGAAGGAGGGGATGTAGCGAATTAGGAAAACTAATTCCAATAACTACCCATAAAGTATTGGTGGCAGTCGGGACTGGCGGCACCATGAAAGGATTGCTGGAAGGTATCTCGGAATCAACTTTGGTGACGGGTATATTAACAGGGCACTTTAAGGATGTTAGTATACAATCGTCAAGAGCCCATCTGCTGACCAATTACGCCTGGAAAGGTTATGGAAAATGGGAAGATGGATTAATGTCGTTCATGAAACAGTTTAGCCTTGTTACCGCTATTCCGTTGGAGCCGGTCTATACCGGAAAACTATTTTACGCTTTGAACGATTTGGTGGAGAAAGGATATTTCCAGCGAGGCAGTGAAATTACGGTACTTCACAGCGGAGGATTGGGGTAATAATAGCAATAAAAAAGCTGCCTGGTGGAGGCAGCTTTTCTGAGCGCTGGTCTATCAGTATCAGTTTTTAATTAAACTAACCTGATATACTATATTCGTCATTGAGGTTGAATCAAAGTAGGTCTCTTGATATTTGAGATTGTTTGCATTCAGTTGCGTGATATTGAAATCTGCTTCGCTTGGAGTACCTGGAGCATAAATTAGGATGGTTTGGTTGTTTCCAAATCCCCATGTTCCAGAATCAACAATCTGCGGGTCACTTGCATTGCACTTGGTTGCACCTTCGTCTTCTACGTAAGTGTAATCCGCATTAAAAGTAAGAATATTGTCTAATTCACAGGCTGTGTAATAGGTACTAGTCACGTCGATGCCATTGACATAAAAGTTTGTCATGCGCCAACCATGAGCGGTCAGCAACTGCAAATTAGTTTGTGTCGGAGTTGATGAACTGTTATCATCATCTTTACTACAACCACTAAAAATTAGCACTGCACTTGCAGTGAGAACAAGGAGGGACTTTTTGAAATTCATAGCTTAATTGATTAATAGTTTAGGACAAAAGTAACAAATGTTTGAAAAGGTTGAACAGCGAAATTCTCATTATAAACCAACCTTTAGCTCTTGGCCTGTTGCTAATCGCTGGTCGGCCTGAAGTTGGTTATACTTTCGAATGAACTTCGATTTTATCCCAAGATCTTGTGCAATAGAATGAATGGTATCCCCTTCTTTCACTGTATAGGTTTTCACCGATGCATTTCGTTGTTTGGGTGAGATGTAGACGTGCTGGCCTTCCTGCAATTTCGCTGACATTGGAAGTTCGTTATACTTCGGCAACTGCCAATAGCCCAATTGAAATTCTTCCGAAAGATTTTTAAAATTATCACCGCGTCGGGCGATGATATAACGTGATCCATTGTTGGTCATGACTTCACGATCACCAAAAACACTGACAGTTTCGGATGATGACGTGGAAGCATGGAAATTCAGGGTTCGTTTAACTTGCTCAACAATTGGCACAGGCCTCGTACTTGCTACAGGCGCAGCAGGCACCACTTGACTATCGTATTGCTGTAGGTTATAATCCTCGATGATCTTGATAAGGCGGTGAGCGTATTGTGGATCTGTTGCGTAGCCAGCGTGCTTTAGTCCATGAGCCCACCCTTTGTAATCGGTCGATTTCAATTCAAACAGCGATGCATACCTCGGCCGAGATCGAAGGAATTCCGAATGATCATCGAATGATTCCAAGGCAGAATTGTATTTGCGAAAACATTCATTGGGAGCATCATCATCCTGATAAAATCCGGGACCGTTCCAGTTGGCGCACTTGATTCCGAAATGATTATTGGCTTCGATAGCCAGCGGGCTATTACCATCCGAGGATTCCAGACAACCTTGGGCCAGTGTAATGCTTGCAGGAATACCGGTTCGTTTCATTTCACGCACAGCATCTTCGGCATATTTACCAATATAGGCTTCCCTGGATTGTTTGGGAGGATTTGCAGTCGAAATAAGAAAAGAGCAAAAAAATGCTAAAAATAAAAGATAAGCAGCTTTGGGGAATCGTTGGAGCAGCATGATTAAGGAATGATTTAGAGGAGGTTGGCAATGGTGAAAATTGTACGGAAAATGGAGGGAATGGATACATAGCGATAAGAAAGAGGTCAAAAAACAGCAGAGAATCAGAAGAAAATTTGCGAATGGTTTGTTTCTGCGTATATTTGCAGCCCCAAACGGGAGCTTAGCTCAGCTGGTTCAGAGCATCTGCCTTACAAGCAGAGGGTCACAGGTTCGAACCCTGTAGCTCCCACCAATTGAAAACCCACCTAACGGTGGGTTTTTGCGTTCATTGACTATTCCTAATTAAATAAGAAAAAGCAGCTGGTTCAGTGCATCCCGGCTTTTAGCCGGGAGGGTCACAGCGTTTATCCCGTGTAACGGGATTCGAACCCTGTAGCTCCCACCAATTGAAAACCCACCTAACGGTGGGTTTTTGCGCTTATAACATGTATCATAATTTACACAGCGGCTATATTCCTATCTTTGATTACAAATACAACCTGCCATGCAATATCGCCGCCTCGGATCCTCTGGACTTCAAATCAGTGAACTATCGCTTGGATCCTGGCTCACCTTCGGAAAGCAAATAGACGATCAAACAGCTGAGGAATTAATGACTATCGCTTACGAAGCGGGCATTAACTTCTTCGATAATGCAGAAATCTATGCCCGTGGAAGATCCGAAATTGTCATGGGCAACATCCTTGCAAAAAAATCCTGGGACCGTAGTTCCTACCTTGTTTCCTCTAAAGTATTCTTCGGCACGGAGGGCAAAGACGCCAAACCCAATCAACGTGGCCTATCCCGCAAACATATCATCGAAGGATGTCACGCCGCTTTGCAGCGATTACAAGTCGATTACCTCGACCTCTATTTTTGCCATCGAGCCGACAAGCAAACACCCATCGAAGAAACGGTATGGGCGATGCATCAACTGGTTCTGCAGGGTAAAATACTCTATTGGGGAACCTCCGAGTGGGACGCCTCCGAAATCATGGAAGCCATCTCAATTGCTAAGCAACATCACCTCATCGGACCCGTGGTCGAGCAGCCACAATACAACCTCTTCGTACGCGAGAAACTAGAACGCGACTATATGCATCTTTTCAAACACCACGGACTCGGTACCACAATCTGGTCACCGTTAGCATCGGGAGTATTGAGTGGAAAATACAATGACCTACAACCCAATGACACACGACTTCATATGGAAGGCATGGAGTGGCTGCGCGACCGTGTACTGAATGATCGGGCGCTTGAAAAATCACGCGAACTCCAAATCATTGCTTCCGAATTAGGCCTAACCTCTCCCCTGCTTTCGTTGGCCTGGTGTTTAAAAAATCCAAATGTCAGCACGGTCATTCTTGGCGCCTCCAAACCAGCCCAACTAAAAGAGAATCTAAAATGCATCGGCGCCGTTGATTTGCTGACGGACGAAGTGATGCAACGCATCGAAGTCGTGATGAGTAACAAACCGAAAGCGGATAGTTTTTAAACAATCCTCAAGGAGAAATGAAAATGAATCACTTTCGAATGATGACTACATGCCGTCGGCTTAGTACGTTAGTTTCGCTTATCACCATCCTTCTTTTTGCTTGCTCTCCTAATCCTCGTCCCGAGAAAGAGTTTGACTTCTTCAAGCCCGAAGACAAACTGGTCACAGCTCCCGGAAAACGCGAAATGATCCTCCGTACCGAGCGACCATTGAATCTTGAAACTCCCCAGAAGTATTTTCTGGAAGACTTTACGCCGAACGACGTCTTCTTCGTCCGCTGGCATTTATCTGAAATGCCACAACGTGTGAATCCCGACACATTCAAGCTGCGCATTTACGGACATGTACAACGACCGCTCGCATTATCAATCGCCGATTTAAAATCACGTTTTAACGCTGTAACACTTCCAGCCTTGGCTGTTTGTGCCGGTAATGCACGCCAGCAGTTCAATCCAGGCGTAGCGGGTGTTCAATGGAAAAATGGAGCGATGGGAAATGCCAATTGGACTGGCGTGCGCCTTCGTGACCTACTCGCTGCAGCTGGCATTAAAGATGGCGCCTTGGAAGTAGCATTTAATGGGATGGATGAACCACCGCTGAGCCAAACACCTGATTTTATCAAGACGCTGCCTCTTGAAAAAGCCATGGACGGAGAAGTGATGGTTGCCTATGCCATGAACCATGATACTATTCCCATACTGAACGGATATCCACTAAAGCTCGTTGTGCCTGGCTGGTACGCTACGTACTGGATTGGCATGCTCCATGAAATAAAAGTATACAAGGATACTTTCCCCGGATTCTGGATGAAAAAAGCATATCAAGTTCCTATTGGCATTTCTAATGGCAATGAAACTCCGGATATTCTTGCCAAAAAAACAACTCCAATCCGACGTATCGCCATTCGCTCAATCTTTGTGCAACCTGAAAGCGGGTCTTCTATTCAGAAAGGACGTGCGGTGGAAATTCAAGGGCTGGCCTTTGAAGGAGGAAGCGGCATCGCGAAAGTGGAACTATCTACCGACAGTGGAAAAACCTGGACAACCACACGTCTCGATACAGAACTTGGTAAATTCGCCTGGCGACGTTGGCACTACACCTGGACCCCAACAAGCACCGGCATGCAGTACCTGATGGTTAAAGCAATCAGCAACCAAGGCGAAACACAACCTTGGAAACAATGGAATCGCAGCGGCTATATGAAAAATGAAATCGAACAACTTTCTTTATTTGTCAGCGAATGAAGATAACTACCAATTACCTTATCGTATTGCTCGTGATCGCTGTTGCATGTAGCTGCGGCGACTCAAATCAACAACAAGCATCAAGTATAGTTTCTGCTTCAAAAAATCTACCTGACGCCAATCACGTTCCTCTAGATATTCCCGGCGGACCAGGTTCTGCCGAGTTTATCGCTAATTGCCAAACTTGCCATACAGCGAGGTACGTCTTAATGCAACCGAAACTTTCCCGCAAAGCCTGGGAGAAGTCTGTCGACAAAATGATACATGTCTACGGAGCAGCTATTGACTCGTTGACAGCCATCAAGATCGTTGATTATTTGGCAGCGAGATAATGTAGTTCATCAATCACTTACTTGCCCCTAAAATGACAAAAGGATTTACTAAAAAAATCTTACCACTGCTGCTATTTTCACTGTCTTGCACCACTGCGTTCTCCCAATCAAAAGACCTGAAACAACTTGCCAATTGGATGCGTGGTGCCTTCAGCAGCAGCGAGCAGCACCTGCGGGACACCGCCAATTATTTTGACATCCGGCTAACTATGACACCTGTATGGCAAGCGCGCACGGATGGGTTTTGGTTCTATGTAGAGCAAGCAGTTGCCGGTTTTGAAACAAAGCCATACAGACAACGTGTTTACCACGTCATTGAACCAACTCCTGGCAAATTTGAAAGTGTTATCTATACACTTAGCGATCCTTTACGATTTGCTGGTCATGCAGAACTCATCGAAAAACTGACTATCGATTCACTGACCGAAAAAGCAGGATGTGCAGTTTTACTCAGCAAACAAAAAGGAGCATTCAGCGGCGGAACTGTTGGAAAAAATTGCCCGAGCGAACGTAAGGGGGCAACCTACGCCACTTCCCAGGTAACCATTGAAAAAAGTCGACTACTCAGTTGGGATCAGGGATTTAACGACAAAGAGGAACAAGTTTGGGGAGCTGAAAAAGGTGGTTATCAATTTGTGAAACAAAAGAGCTTAAAGAGAAACTGATTTTTCAAAGAATTAAAATCAAAAAATCCATTGCCAAAAAAAGAAAGACAAGAATCTTGCTCTTTATAGATCATTGAACCAACAGAAAACCGAAGCACTTTTCTGTAACTTTATATTAATTAATCCTGTGAGGAATTTACTGTGCACGATACTATTGGTTGCATTAGGCTATTATAGTCTAGCGCAAAAAACGACATGGTCAAAAAAACTTGAGGATAATAACCGCTTCTCCTACCTGAAAATTCTTGGAACGGCGGAAAATGGATTTTACTTCCTACGCAGCAACGGGTCGTTCGATGAGTACTCTGACTTCAGTAATTTCCGATCAAGACGTTACCTACTGCAGTACCTGAACAGCGAGCTCCTTCCCGTCTGGGAAAAGGAAATCACCCCTTCCATTGATAACGCTAAAATTCTCGACATACAATCCGTAGGAACACGGGTGCTCATCATCAGTTACAACGACAAAGAAAATGGTGTAGGATATCAAGTGCACGGCGAATTCCTGAACGCGACTGGCAACCTCGCAGCGCCTCCAGTTCTCATCGAAGAATTCCCTTTCACTCGATTCGACGACGAGCGTAAACCAGGTGTCATATTTTCCAAAGACCGCAGTAAGTGGGCCTTTACTTATCGCAAGGAAGCAGGACTTGCGCAAACCCTTTGTGCAGTAGTGCTCGATACAGCCATGAATCGCATCTACCGTCAAGAATGGGACATCAATGCGCCGTTAAAAAGGTATGCACCCACACATTTTCTGCTGACAAACACGGGGGATTTCTATGTGCTGGGCATTCAATACCTGACCGACAAACGCATCAAATCACCCGGCGAAAGTTTTTTTAATCTCTCTGGTTACAACCAACATCTACATCAAATTATTCGTCACGATATCCAGATTGATAATAAATTCCTGACCGATATTTCCATCGCAACCGACCCGGTTAATCGCCGATTAGTAGCTGCAGGTTTCTATTCTGAAATTGGAATGTTGGCTACGGCAGGTATTTTTTATTCAGCGTTCAGTGAAGATAGTTTGACGGAAACAACCGTATATACAGCTCCCTTCTCCAATGAGTTGATGCAAAAAGCCATCACGGATCGCAGTGATTTTCGCAAAAAAGAACTATTCAATTATTACGTCGATCGCTTGGTACTTCGCAAGGATGGTGGCGCCGCCGTCATCGCTGAATCCTATGTAGAAACTTCACGTACCTTTTGGGACTATTATACGCAGTCCATGATTACGCATAATTATTATCGATATGGCAATATCTTGTCTGCATCTTTTAATCCTTCAGGCGGACTTCTGTGGGATCGTATCATTCCCAAAGAGCAAAACTCTATGGATGACGAGGGGTATCAGAGTTCGTACGTGAACATGGTGAGCGGAGGTAAATTCTACGTCATCTTCAACAAATTTATTGAGCGAAATTCGTCGGTAATGATTTGCTCCATCGATGGACAAGGAGTTCAAAAAACGGATGTATTATTTGGTGAATCAGAGCGGGTTTCGATTGTTGCTAAAGCAGCACGACAAGTGGACGCATCCACAGTACTGATTCCTGCCTACAAACAAGGCAATCTATACATAGCGAAAATCCAACTTCAATAAAATAGGGCCAGGGCTTCGGCCACCACAAAAGTACTGCCGCCAATAAAGATCAAATCATCTTCGGAAGCTAAAAATTGTGCAGACTTGACTGCCTCAAGCACCGTTGGGAAGACCTTGCCGTTCAAACCTGCTTCTTGTCCGGCATCAGCCAGTTCATTAGCCGATAATGCACGCGGAAGTTGCGGCTGTGTAAAATAGTAGGTAGCTTCTTTCGGCAACAATTCTATCACCTTCGAAATATCTTTATCGCGGACCATGCCAATCACAAAGTGCAACCGACGAAATTGCATCCCCTGTAATTGACGAACTACTTGACGGATACCATCCTCATTATGGCCCACATCGCATAGCACTACCGGCTTTTCCGAAATCACTTGCCAACGTCCCATTAATCCTGTAGCAGATCTTACACGGCCCATCGCTATTCGGATTTTTTCTTCCGTAATATTCCAGCCATTAGCTCGAAGCACTTCCAGAGCCGTAAGGACCGTGCAGCAGTTTTGCAATTGATAGTTACCCGCCAGGTCTACAATCAAATTAGCAAACTCCAATTCATCCTGACGATACACATCGAGCGTCTGTTGGGTACTGCTGTTTTCTTTTTGATAAGCTGTACGAATGTCGGATGCGAATAGAACTGAAGTCGACCGCTCATTAGCTGTCTGTTCGAAAACGTGCGCGGACTTATCCATACGTTCGCCTATCACGACAGGAATATCCTTCTTGATGATCCCTGCCTTCTCTGCAGCGATTAGTTCCAGTCGATCACCCAACAGGTTCGCATGATCCATGCTGATGTTGGTAATAATACTCAACTCAGGAGTAATGACATTCGTTGAATCCAAACGGCCACCCAGACCGGTTTCTATGATGGCGATATCCACTTTCTCTTGACGAAAATAGTAAAAGGCCAACGCCACGGTCCATTCAAAAAACGAGGGCTGTATTCCGCTAAATTCCTCTTGATATATTTTGACGAAATCGATGACAACTTGCTGTGAAATCATTTGTCCGTCGACGCGTATGCGCTCCCTGAAATCCAGCAGGTGCGGCGATGTGTAAAGTCCGGTCTTGTAACCCGCCTCTTGAAACACAGCTGCCAGCATATGACTGGTAGATCCTTTTCCATTGGTGCCAGCAATGTGCACCGACTTAAAAGAATGCTCTGGATGACCCAGCATTTCCATCAAGCGAATGGTATTGGAGAGATCTGCCTTATAGGCTGCTGGACCGATGCGATGAAACATCGGCAACTGTGCAAAAAGATATTCGAGAACAGCGGCGTATTCCAATCCGTTACGGATTACTGAACAACGAAAACAAACGTAATGGTTCCTCTCTGGATATCGCCTGCATCCGGATTTTCGTCGAACTTAGCTTTCATGGCTGCCTCTTTTGCCAGACTAAAAAGATATGAATCTGTGGTCGTAGAACCGCGGCCACCGGGAATTGCACTGGTCACATTTCCCTTATTATCCACGGTAATATTTACTACAACCTTACCGGTCTTCTGCGTATTATCCCGTGGTAAAGGCGGTGGTTTATTCCACTTTCGGCCAACCAACGAGAAGGAAACTCCGCCTCCTTTTCCAGAACCAAATCCAGGTCCTTCCCCGTCGCCATTACCGGTTCCATTTCCACTTCCAACTCCATCACCAGCTCCGCCTTTTCCAGTGTACATGGAATTTGGATCACCTTTCGGATCACCTTGATCACCACTTCCAGAGGCTCCTGTACCTTGCGAACGACTGGCGGTTGTCTTTCCTGAATAGAGCGAACCTGGATCAACTTTACGCGGAGTCTGCGTTGACATTGGGGGTGTGGTAATCGGTTGCGGAGTGGTCTTGGGGGGTTTAGGATTCTTCTTTGCTTCTTTATTTTCTTTAGCAATTGGAGCTTCTTCCGTCTCTTGCGTGGCGAAATCATCTTCTGACTGCGGAGTCGGTGTCACCTGTGCCTCGGAAGGGGTGGTGGTCACTTGTTCCGACATCGGCTGAACATCGCCGGTGGATTCATCTACGTATCCAATGTTAACGAGCACACCTCCGCCACCACCCATCTCCGGAAAAGGAGGATTGGGCGTAGTCATTACCACAAACAACAGCGCAAGAATTAACGCGGCATGCAGTAGTATTGTCAGAAAGAGGGCGCGCGAACGGATGCGTGCATCCATGAGATTATTTCTTAGAGGTCTGTGTTGCCAACACCATTTTTATTTTCAAACGACTTCCAATGTCTAGCAGGTCGACCAAATTCTGTACTTGAACCGATTTGTCTACTTTTAGAAGAGCAGTAGGATCCGGCTGATCCTTTATTGCCTGCTGGATGGCCGGCTCCAATTGGTCGGAGGAAACAGGCGTGTCGTTGATCGCATATTGCAATTCCGACGTCACACTGATAGTCAACGGATGCTTGACGGATTGTGAGCTGCTTTTGGCAGAAGGCAGGAGCAGCTTCAACACGTTTGGCGTAGCCATGGTGGACGTGATAAGGAAGAAGAGCAACAGGAAGAACATGATGTCGCTCAGCGATGCCGAATACACCTCGTGCACTCCTTTGTTCTTTTTGCGTAAATTCATTGGCGGTAGCTATTGTTCCGTTAGTAATCAGCCCTTGACGGGCTCTTCGAGAAGGTCGATGAATTCGACGGCATTGATTTCCATCTTATTCACAACGCGATCGATCATGTGTTGTAGATAATGAAATGCCGCATAGGCGACCATTCCTACGAGCAGACCGGCTGCAGAGGAAATCATTTTGACATAAAGTCCGCCCGAGATGGTATTGATCTCCAAGCTATTTTGTAAGGCGATCTGATAGAAGATTTTGATAACTCCGAAGATGGTACCCAAGAAGCCGAACATCGGCGCGATACCGGAAATCGAACCAAGGATATTAAGGTTCTTCTCCATCTTGAACACTTCCAGTTTACCGACATTCTCGATGGCACCTTCGATTTCTTTGACAGGTTTGCCAAGGCGCATCAGCCCTTTTTCAATCATTCTGGCAACCGGTGTCTTGGTATTGCGGCAGAGCGCTCTTGCAGCTTCAATGTTACCATGATGAACGTGGTCTTTAATCTGCTCCATGAAATTCTTATCAATCTGAGAAAAGCGCTTAATGGTAAAGTAACGTTCGAAGAAAATATAGATTGCTGCCAGGGAAAGGATGGCGATTGGAATAAGGATAGGGCCTCCTTTTTCGGCCATTTCCCATAATGAAATCGATTTTTCTGGTGCATCAGAATGCAACACGGATGGACTTGAGGCAGCATTGGCCAACGTATCGGCAGCCTGGGTGATTTGAAGGATAATTCCCTGGATCATAAACGCTTTTTTCTTTAGTAGCTAACAAAATTACCTGCTTACAACGGGCGGTGGGGTAGTCGGGCGTGTACTTGTTAACAAACACATGTTACTAGTAACGATACAATCGTCAGATTATTGGGAACATGACGTAGATTAGACCACCATTATTCGTGCAAATTAACAGGGCGCTGAATTGCTTTGGAGCAATGCCACGTCAACATTGACCAATCAATGACACTTGTCACGCACCGAACTTGGCCATGCAATGCCATACGTAGTGTCAAAATTGTATTTTTGCCTCAAGCAGAAACCCATGAAAAAACTCCTTAGAGTAATACTACTTGTTTGCGTGCTGTCGATGCCTGGCCTTTCAATGGCGCAATTAACCATTCGATTCCCCTCCAGCGACGGATTGCCAATCACTGCAGAGTGGTATCCGGTCAGTGACGAATTACCAATTCTTTTGCTCTGCCATCAAAATGGCTATAGCCGCGGCGAATATGTCGAAACTGCTCTTAAACTCAATAAATATGGTTTCAACTGCCTGGCCATTGACCAGCGTGTTGGAGCTGAAGTAAACGGCATTCGAAATCAGACCGCCGACTCAGCAGGTAAGCAGGGACTAAAACCATCCTTTGAAGATGCGGAGCAAGATATTACCAGCGCTATCAATTATCTCTACCAAAAATACAATAAACAAATCATCGTCATTGGGAGCTCCTACTCCGCTTCACTCGGATTGAAGATTGCCAATGGAAATCCTAAAATACTAGCTGTAGTGGCTTTCAGTCCGGGAGAGTATTTTGCAGACAAAGATTTTTTAAAGAAAGGAATGGTCGGGTTTTCAAAACCTTTGCTGACCATTTCCTCCCGCGACGAATCCGATGCCGTTAAACAGCTTACAGAAAAAACCAATTCTGTGCTCCGCATTCAATACATCCCGAGTGATGCCGGTGAGCATGGATCAAAAGTGCTTTGGTCTGACTATCAAGGTCACGAAGAGTATTGGGTAGTACTCATGAATTTCCTCGACAAATTACGCTTCCTTGACTAAGTGTTATTAATCATCTTGCGCAAACGTGATTCAATCTAACGGCCGGATACCTCAGCACAACCTCTTAACCTTCCTTGTACTTTTCTGGTCGATTGCAGCAGTCGCTCAAAGTAAAACTACCAGCGTCGGGCTAGCCTACCGACCCATCTTTCCACTAAATTTCATTGGCACTGGCGAAGAAACACAAATAGTGGACGATGTCAATTTCACCACCGGACTACAGCACGGATTCAGCGGTGGCATGATCATTCGCCGTGGCTTCACCGATCAGCTGGCATTGGAAGTCGGCATCAACTACGTTAAACGAAATTACACGCTTTCTATTACGGATAGCTCAACCATCATCGAGGACCAATTCCGGATTATCGGATACGAAATTCCAGTGTCAATATTAGCGCTGATACAGTTGGGTGAAGCTGTTTACATGAACGCATCCCTTGGCGCTGGTTTGGATGCAGCTGCCAGCAGCGTACGAACCGCCGGAGCAGAATTCGAACAAATCGCCATCAAAAAACACACGGTCAATCCAGCACTCAACGCCAATGTAGGATGGGAATACCGAACACCAAGCTCTGGCAGCATTTACCTAGGAGCTACCTATCACCGACCCATTGCGGAAATCTATTCCAATAGCGTGCTTTACCGTAAAAACGGCAACGACGTAATCGCTCGCAATCAGCTTTCAGGAAGTTACTTAACCGTAGACCTCCGCTATTATTTTGCAGCAGAGAAGGATCCTAAGAAAAAGAAAAAGACTCGCGAATAAGTGAGTGCTATATTAAATTATAGAGTCAAATTATTGTTTTATGACAGATCTCACCTGCTTACCAGCAGTGGTTGTGACCGATAATTGATAAACACCTGCCGTTAATTCATTCAACTCAAAATCATAGGAATGCTTACCAACTGAAGTACGATCCAACGATTTCAAAACTCGAACCGTTTGTCCGGATGCTGAAAGCAGTTCAATTCTGAGATACGATTCCACCGGTACCATTATATTCACTTGTATCCGACCTAAAGTAGGGTTTGGAAAAACACTAATGCCTGATAAATCGAACAGGGATGAAATACCGGTATTAATGGCCACCACAGGAATTCTAGCCACATAGGGCAAGCAATTAAATGCCGTAGCGGTAAGTTCCAACGTGTCACCTACGAAGAGTTGTCCATAATTAAACGAAGCGCTACCGGCGAGAGATGTAGCGGTGGCTACAATAGAATCGCGAAGGGTAAGGCAAAGCATAGCACTATCGCGAGATACAGTTGCAAGAAAACCAGTGGATGTAACATCTAACTCCAATGGATGTGTTACTAGTAGTTCGGCTGGCGAAGCGGTACGGACATGAAGGGAAGGATCACCGAAACACGTCCAAGTGTCGGTCATCTCCACACCTGCTGAACCATACTGGTCAATCATGTGCATGCAACCATTTACGGACAACCCTCCAAAGGTTCGTTGAATATTGGCCGGATAGGATTCCACCAATAGATCTACCATTTCATCTTGACCATCCATAGGTGGATCCCAGGATTGATTGATGGTAGACATCAATGTGGCTACTGCACCGGTAGGAGCGCCAGTACTATCGGTAGCGCGCAGCAATCCCTCTGCGAGGCAATGGGTATTTACGAAATTACCATTCACACACGCCACGGACCAGAAGAAAGGCAATCGATTGCCGTTTGTCAATTGCTGAAGGTTATATAAATTGAATCCGGTGGTTCCGCAACCAGTTGTACTTCCATGTCCTGTATAAGTGATCAAACCACGTCCATCATTAATAGCATGTACAAGGTCGAGAGCTGTAGGATTGCCCGAGGAATCGGCTCCACCTTGGGAACCATCGTACAGTTCATCGACTAGAGAATACTGATAGTTCATTAAATCTTGACGCATCAATCGAGCGTGTTCAAAATCAAATTCATTATCATCACCGGGTCCTTGATTGGAGGCAACACAAATACCTTTTGAAAACCAATCATCCGTGATGACTGGAGAGCGCTCGTAATTGACCGACCGTATAATTTGTGTAGCAAGCTCTGCGGAATCATTGGCAGAAAATCTGCCGACAAAAACTTCAGCATAAGCATCGTTTCCTAAGATATAGCCATAGGAAGGATCCGAATCACCATTCGAGGAGTTGTACGGTGGAATCTGTGCACCATCACCCACTAATAATAAAAAAGTCAGACCATACGTCAAGTAATAATTTTCCACATAGGCTTTAATCTGAGAGGGAGAATGACCAACCGTGTTGATATCAACCACCTCTGTGAATTGGCCACATTTATTTTTCCAGGAGATGAACGGACGTAACTGATCGATGAACATGCTATCGGAGAGCACAAGCATACGTCCCTGATCAATCAGCGGTGTGTAATTGAACGAATTGTAATTGACAAAATGATTGGCATAAATCGGTGCAAATGCAGCATCTATCACCGGCAAAGATTGACGGTGTTGTACTACGGAAGATCGGAGCGGCTTAACCTTGACCGTCATGGCGAAATAGACCCGTAGGGTGCGAGTCACGGGATTGTAATGAAATGGATGAACAACAACCGTTTGACCAGAGAAGTCGCGCAAGACATAAGGCTCACGCAAATAAGCCATGGCAGCTGGAAAGAACTCATCGCGCGAATACCAAGGGCCGTCAAACGATTTGATCGATGCAGGATTCTGATTACGGTATAGATTCCCTTTGGATGGCGCTATGTCGATGTCTTGATAATCACGGTAGGAAGAAGAAAGAATTTCCACTTGCATTGGAACTCCATCAGGGATAATTACTGAAGCTGCCATTTTGGGCAGATCTGGAGAACCGCTTTCCAGCATTGCTGAACAACCTGGAGCGCTGACGCTCACCCTGGAATTTTCTCCTTCAGTGGACCTCAGTTCAAATCCTTCTACTCGAAAAAATAAGACCGTTTCGGAGGAAGTTTGACTGACCGTAGTACAGGTGGCAGGGACAGAAATTTCGGATGAAATCCCCCGCCATGAGGTAGCTGCCTGCGACGTTACTTGAGCAATAAAAAGACAAACTAATAAATACGAATAGCGCATGCGAGGATCGAATATACCTTTACAAGATATTGATATTAAGGGAGCTTTAAAAAAGGAAATTAGGGGTTGGAAATTAGCTCAATTTCGGATTCTGATGGTGCCGGTCTTTATCGCGATCTGTTTTCTTCATCAAATTTCGATTCATCGCTTCCGTAAGATCTATGCCCGTTTGATTCGCGATGCAGGTCAATACAAAGAGAACGTCGGCTAATTCATCCGCCAAGAGCGCTTCCTCGTCAGAAGACTTTTTTGACTGTTCTCCGTAGGTGCGGGCCATGATGCGAGCCACTTCCCCTACCTCTTCCATGAGAATCGCGGTGTTGGTGAGCTCATTGAAATATCGAACACCGTGGGTTTTAATCCACCTGTCAACAGTAGACTGAAGTTCTTGAAGTTGCATAGTACGTATTATTTACTCTTTGTTTTTTGAATCCATCCAAATAGTGACAGGACCATCGTTAATCAATTCCACCTTCATATCAGCACCAAACTCTCCAGTCAGCACTGCGGCGCCCGATTCAGTGCTCAGTTGCTGAACAAATTTATGGTACAATGGAATTGCTGTTTCAGGACGAGCTGCTTGTATATACGAAGGTCGATTCCCTTTTTTAGTAGAAGCATGTAACGTGAACTGACTGACAACGAGCAATGCTCCACCAACTTCTACCAGCGATTTATTCATTACGCCAGCTTCGTCAGGAAAAATGCGCAAGCGACAAATCTTTCCTGCCAACCAATCAATGTCTGAGTCATTATCCGAATCTTCGATACCCACCAAGACTAGGATACCTGTTCCGATAGCGGATTTTATTTGTCCGTTGATGGTAACAGATGCTTGAGAAACACGTTGGAGCAAAGTGCGCATAGCCGTTGAAATTTGAACGGTAGGTTTACATTCAAAAACTTATTTAAACATATCCTCCCCATACAAGATACTCAAATAACTCCCATACCGACTTTCAGCAATTTCACCGGCTTCGACAGCCGGTTTCACAGCGCAATCCTGTTCATGATCATGCAAACAGTTGTTGAATTTACATCCTTTGCTTGTAGCAAAGATCTCCGGAAAAAAATGAGACACTTCATATTTATCAAAATCAATGGTTCCAAATTCGCGGATGCCAGGAGTGTCAATAATATAACCACCCTGAGGAAGTGGATGCATTTCCGCGAAGGTCGTGGTATGTGTTCCTTTCATATGCTGCGCCGAAAGCACCGATGTTTTCACATCCAATCCTGGGATCAGCGCATTGATTAGAGAAGATTTTCCAACACCACTGTGGCCTGAAAAAAGACTGACCTGCCCTTGTAAAACGGAGGCCAGTTCTTCCACACCAGCTTTACTAATGGTTGAAACCGGATGAATGGTGTAGCCAATGGATGAATAAATTTCACTCACCTCGTCCACCCATCGCCAAATAGCATCATCGTATAAATCACATTTGTTCCAAATAATTCCGGCGGGGATAGAATAGGCTTCTGCAGTAGCCAGAAAACGGTCAACAAATCCCAGGGAGGTTTTTGGAAAGACTGGTGTAGCCACGACGAATGCACGATCGATGTTGGCTGCGATGATCTGGACCTGTCGGGAAAGTTTGACCGATTTACGGATGATGTAATTCTTACGTTCATGAATAGCGGTAATATTGCCTACATCTTCGCCTTGATTATAATCCACGTCTACAACATCGCCAACAGCCAGCGGATTGGTTGCTTCGAATCCCTTTAGTCGCAGATTCCCGCGGATACGGCACAACTGCACGGATCCATTTTCCTCCCGGACCAGGTAGAGACTACCGGTGGATTTGATGACAACACCCTTCACGATTTAAAGGTACGGCAAAATCGATAAATCCTTAACTTTGCAGGCACAGGCTGCTGTTGGCAACGTCGAAGTAAACACTTGCCATAGAGCCTCCAGAGTTTCAATCCTCACACCCCCAAACATGTCCATTTCTGTTCAACAGGTCACCAAGAATTACGGGCAACAGAAGGCTTTAGACCAGGTCTCCTTTGAAGTTGGTGCTGGTCAAGTAGTTGGATTTCTAGGACCCAATGGTGCGGGCAAATCCACGATGATGAAAATCATTACGTGTTTCATCCCCCAATCTGAAGGCAAGGTGAGCGTTTGCGGTTTTGATGTGGAGAAGGAATCTATAGAAGTACGCAAACACGTCGGCTATTTACCTGAGCACAATCCGTTGTACCTTGAAATGTATGTGCGGGAATACCTGGACTTCATCGCCGGCCTACACTCCATCCGTGGAAACAGAACCGGTCGCATTGACGAGATGATTGAAGCGACTGGACTTACCATCGAACAACACAAGAAAATTGGCGCACTATCGAAAGGTTACCGACAACGGGTAGGTCTTGCGCAAGCTTTGATTCACGACCCCACTGTGTTGATCCTCGATGAACCTACCACGGGATTAGACCCTAATCAATTGGTGGAAATCCGAGCACTCATACGCAACATTGGAAAAGAAAAAACAGTGTTGCTATCCACACACATTATGCAGGAAGTGGAAGCTATTTGCGACCGGGTGATAATCATCAACAAGGGCCAAATTGTAGCTGATGATGCTACTGCCATACTGCAGCAGAAGACCGCTGGAGAAGCAAGGATCACCGTCGAATTCGATCGTGAAATATCCAAGCAGACACTCCAGAATATCCCAGGTGTCAAAAACGTTTCAAAGGGCATGGGTACCACCTGGCAATTAACAGCTAGCACCAAGGAAGATATCCGTCCAGCTGTATTTAAATTTGCTGTCGAGCATCAACTCACGGTATTATCCCTATCGAAGGAAGCCCATTCCTTGGAAAACATTTTCCAACAACTCACCAAATCGTGAAGCCTTACAGGCACATCATAGCACTTACATTATTGACCTGTGCGTCCGTATTATCCGCGAGCGCTCAGGCACTTTCTGCTTTCACGGACTATCGCGGCTACCTGATGGTCTTTGATAATGGATCCATCAACAAGCTCGAATACCTTCCTCCGGTCTCTTACAAATCCGGAAGTGCTGCGGTGGCATATATCGACAACCGCAACGACTTCAAAATATATTGCCATGGCGTCAGCAAATTCCAACTCAACGCAGCTGACTTCAAGTACTGGGTAACTGATTATCTCGTGGCTTTCAAAGTTGGACAAGTGCTATATGTGAATGACGGTGTTGACCGAAAGACATTGTGCTATTACAATACCAGGATGGCTTTAGGTGATAGTTTGCTGGGATGGTACGATGACAGCCAATACAGTTTCAACATCTATTACAACAAGCGAATAGCAGAATTGGAAAATTCGCTCCTGGAACCCCCAAAGTCAATGAAGGCCGGAGCCAACACTATGGCTTGGGTGAATCAATCGAACTTCTTTAATGTCTTTTATCAAGGCAATGTGACCACGCTGGACGATATTGCTCCCATAGATTTCGCTGCAGGCCGCGACATAATGGCCTGGATTGACAATTACGACCGTAATTTTCACATCTTTTATTACGGCGATACAGCTACTGCCGAAATCTTCCCTCCCGATTCATTCAAGGTAGGTTATGGAATTATGGCCTATGTAGACCAGCTAGGGAATTTTAATGCCTTTTACGATGGTGGAACTAGAAAATTACTTTCAGACCGACCCGACTACTTCCTCGTTTATGGAAACGTGATTGTCTACGCCTACAATAACCAGTTTAATGTTTTCTACCAGGGTAAAACATATCCGGTAGAAACGTACGTACCTCGTAGTCTTCAAATCGGAATCAATGGAGTTGCCTACATGGATCCTGGAGGTTCCCTTAAATTCTTTCAGAAGGGTCAATCCTATAAAGTGACGAATGAATACGTCAATAAATACACGTTAACCGGCGATGTTGTAAAAGTGGAAGTCGGCACCAACACCTGCCAATTTTTCTGGGAAGGTCATTTGTACGAATAGACATACTTCTTTTTCACGAGCACTGCGCTGTCAAAGGAACTATTTTTCGTTACCTTTGGCCCTCCAAAAGCCCTAAAAGCAGCTATTTATGTCTTATCTATTTACTTCCGAATCCGTGTCCGAAGGACACCCGGACAAAGTCGCGGACCAGATTTCTGACGCGTTGATTGATTACTTCCTGGCCTACGATCCTACTTCGAAAGTCGCTTGTGAAACCTTAGTAACAACCGGACAGGTGGTACTGGCTGGTGAGGTGAAATCAAAAGCTTATCTCGATGTTCAGGAAATCGCCCGCGAGGTAATTCGTCGCATTGGTTATACCAAGGCCGAATACATGTTCGAAGCTAATTCATGCGGCATCTTCTCCGCCATACACGAACAATCTGCCGATATTAACCAAGGCGTCGAAAAAAAGGATCCGTGGAAACAAGGCGCCGGCGACCAAGGAATGATGTTCGGTTATGCTTCTCGCGAGACCGATACCTACATGCCACTTCCGCTCGAATTGGCTCACCTCCTGCTCCGCGAATTAGCCGCTATTCGCCGCGAAGGAAAGACCATGAAGTATCTACGCCCTGATGCCAAAAGTCAGGTAACCATTGAATACAACGACCATCACCAGCCGGTCAGAATTGATGCGATTGTTATTTCGACCCAGCACGATGATTTCGCGTCAGAGAAAGAAATGGCGAAGAAAATCGATGCAGACGTTAAAAAGATTCTGGTTCCGCGCGTTATGAAAAAATTGCCTAAGCGCGTACAGGCTCTCTTCAACAACGATATCAAGTACCATGTAAACCCTACCGGTAAATTCGTTATTGGCGGACCACACGGGGACACAGGACTAACCGGACGCAAAATCATCGTTGACACCTACGGTGGAAAAGGTGCTCACGGCGGAGGTGCTTTCTCTGGAAAAGACCCATCTAAAGTTGACCGCTCTGCTGCATACGCTACCCGTCACATTGCCAAGAACATGGTGGCTTCCGGCCTTTGCGATGAAGCACTGGTTCAAGTTGCCTACGCTATCGGCGTGGCCCAGCCTGTAGGCTTATATGTTAACACTTATGGCACTTCCAAAGTGGACATGAGCGATGGCGAAATCGCACGTGAACTGGAAAAAATCTTTGACATGCGTCCGTATGCCATTGAAAAACGTTTCCGCTTACGCACGCCGATCTATCTTGAAACTGCAGCCTACGGACACATGGGACGAAAACCTGTGGTAGTTACCAAAACCTTCAACAAAGGCAAAGCGAACGAAAAGACCGTAAAAGTAGAATTGTTCCCTTGGGAGAAACTCGACTACGTGAACAAAATCAAACGCGCGTTTTCAATTTAATGTAACATCCTATTATACAAAGAGACTGTCTCAACTATGGGGCAGTCTCTTTTTTTTCTAAGTATTGACGTGTTTTCACGCGAAGTGAAAGGAGCGTCGCATGACTTTACCCCATTCTCTCCCGCTTCAGCAGATAGGGCAACAAGACTTGCTTATAGCCAGCATTAATATCTGCCTCCACGAATTCGATGCGATACTGTGCACAACGAAGCTGAAGTTCTTTCTTATAGGTGGACATTGCATCAACGTAGGTCTGGCGAATTTCATTGGAATGCACTTTCACTTCGTCACCTGACTCAACATCCACAAATAGATATGGACGATCTTCAAACTTAAAATCCTCTTCCAATCGCTTATCCGTGACGTGAAACAAGATTACTTCATGGCGTCTATGACGAAGGTGCTGCATCGCAGAAAAAATCTCCTCGGAGCTTTGAGAAGAGTCCATCATGTCGGAAAATAGGACGACCAGCGAACGCTTGTGAGTTGTCTCAGCGATTTCGTGCAAGGCCTCTGCGGCTACCGTCTTTTTGCCCGTTGTACCGCTACCTTTCTCCATTAATTTTTCCATCTCGGCAAAAAGCATTTTATGATGCATTGAATTAGACTTGGCTTGTGTCTGCAATTCAATCTTATCCGAAAAAACACTTAAACCAACTGCATCCCGCTGCGAACGTAGCATGTATGCGATGGCTGCTGCACAGTGTACAGAGAAAGTGACTTTGTTCATCGGACCGCCTTTGCGCATCTCAGGGAAATGCATCGACGAAGAATTATCAATGACCAATTGACATCGAAGATTGGTTTCCTCTTCGTAACGCTTGACAAACAATTTTTCCGTCCTGCCAAACAGGCGCCAGTCAATGTGACGAGTTGGTTCGCCGGTATTGTACAAACGGTGTTCCGCAAACTCTACTGAAAATCCATGAAACGGACTCTTGTGAAGACCGGTAATGAATCCTTCCACAACCTGCTTGGCTAAAAACTCCAAGTGGCCGAACTGCTGAATCTGCTGTTGCTCGATGGGCATATCATGTAAATATCCGAAAAAGGAAACAAAAAAGCGCCGCAATTGCGACGCTTTTAAAAACTATAAGGTAAGGTTTATGCCATTTGGGCATCCAACTTACCAGCCAGTATCGCCTTTGGAACCGCACCTACTTGCTTGTCAACCACCTGACCGCCCTTAAAAAAGAGCATGGTCGGAATGTTCCGGATACCAAAATTGGTAGAGATGTTCGGATTATGATCTACGTTGACTTTACCAACGATTGCCTTTCCCTCGTATTCTTTGGCGATTTCATCGACAATGGGACCAACAATGCGGCAAGGCCCACACCATTCTGCCCAAAAGTCAATCAATACCGGCTTGTCGGATTTAAGAACAAGCTCTTCAAAATTCTGATCTGTGATTTCAAGTGCCATACGTATTCGTTTTTTGTTTGAATTCAATGTTTTCGTGCTTCAAATATAACAATTTTCAAGCCGTATGGGGTAAGCTGCCTTAATGTCAGTTTAGTTTAATTTATACTCTGAAATACCCAGTAGTTCCAACTGATCGATCAAGCGCTTATTGATAGCAACTCGCACTTTCTTGGAAGGGAGCTCGACCGTAATATTATCAATCGGATCACTGATCTGGACCTTTACCATGCAGGATCCGGGGGAACTATTCAACGCCTCCATGACCTTGTCAATCAAATTTCCCGTTACCGATGAAGCCGAAAGTTTCAACGTAAATGACTTGGCCAATTTGTCCGTCAAGTCTGACAAATAAGTCAACATGATTGGACGAACCTCCAACTGTTCGGGATCATAAAAGCGCCCTTGGATTTTAGCCCGCATGAACACGAAAGCATCCTGGGCTAAAAAGTCCTTTACCTTCATATAGTCTTCTCCAAAAATGGAAATACGATAAGAACCTGTGTAATCTTCAATGGTAAAAGTGCCAAACGGTTTACCAGTCTTACTCAAGCGATGATTCACTTCCGTTAATATTCCAGCCATAGCAACTTCCTTATTTTTCAACGCCTGAAGGTCGTTCAGCTGATCCACTGTCGAGTTGCAAAAACTACGGATCTCAAAACGATACTCATCCAGCGGATGTCCGGACACATAAAATCCAATGACATCCTTCTCTTTGCGCAAACGTTCGATCGCATTCCAAGGCTCACAATGAGCAAACGTAGGCACCGTAACCGAATTCCCATGATCATCTCCAAATAGTGAATTCTGCATGGAGGACGAGGCCAGCTGCATCGCATTGCCAAATCGCAGCGCACGCTCAATCGCGTTGGATGGATCTTTGGAATCTCCTGTAAAATACTGCGCACGGTGAACTCCGGAGAAGCAATCCAGTGCTCCAGCCATCACCATGCTCTCCAAACACTTCTTGTTAGCCGCTTTGCTACTAACTCTTTTCGCCAAGTCAAACAAACTTATGAAAGGCCCTTGAGCACGTTCAGCGATGATGGATTGAACAGCGCTCTCGCCTACTCCCTTTACAGCTCCCAACCCAAAGCGAATTTCGCCTTTACCGTTCACTGCAAAATCATACAAACTTTCATTGACATCGGGACCAAGTACGGGAATTCCCATGCGACGACACTCTTCCATAAAGAATGTTATCTTATCGATGTTACTCAAATTGTGTGTGAGTACCGACGACATATATTCAGCGGGATAATGTGACTTCAGATAAGCCGTTTGAAATGCTACGAATGCATAACAGGTCGAATGTGACTTGTTAAAGGCATACGAAGCGAACGCTTCCCAGTCCGTCCAAATCTTTTCACAGATGGATGGATCGTGATTGTTAGCCTTGCATCCTTCCATAAATTTGGACTTCATCTTATCCAGGACCTCTTTCTGCTTCTTTCCCATTGCCTTTCGCAATGTATCCGCGTCTCCTTTGGTGAAACCTGCCAATTTCTGTGACAGCAACATGACTTGCTCCTGATACACCGTGATGCCATACGTTTCCTGCAAAATCTCTTCCATCACTGGCAAGTCGTACGACACAGGCTCTCGGCCATGTTTGCGGGCAATGAAATTCGGAATGTATTCCAGCGGGCCCGGTCGATACAAGGCATTCATCGCAATAAGGTCTTCAAATTTATCCGGACGAAGTTCCTTGAGGTATTTCTGCATACCAACGGATTCAAACTGAAACGTGCCGTTTGTTTCTCCACGCTGATACAACTCTAACGTCTTTTGGTCATCCAGCGGAATCTCATCGATGTTAATGGTGACACCATGATTTTCCTTGATTAACCGCAAAGCATCACGGATAATGGTCAACGTTTTCAATCCCAAAAAGTCCATCTTGATAACACCTGCATCTTCGATAACTTTACCATCATATTGCGTAATGAGTAAGTTCGTATCCTTAGAGGTAGCAACAGGAATAATATCCGTCAGATCTTTGGGGGCAATGATGATGCCCGCTGCATGAATACCCGTATTACGCACCGATCCTTCCAACCGTAATGCTTCTTTCAATACGTCAGCACGCAAATCGTTTCCACCATAGATTTGACGAAGTGCTTTCACCGATTCAATCTCGTCCGAACCGAGGTTCTCCTTATCACGTAAACTCTTATCACCCTCGAGCGGCGCCTCCAGTACGCGATATAATTCAATGCCTGGCCGTTCTGGCACAAGCTTGGCCAACGCATTAGAATCAGGCAACGGAAGATCTAATACACGGGCAACGTCCTTAATACTCATCTTAGCTGCCATCGTACCATAGGTCACGATTTGGGCAACTTGCTGATGCCCGTATTTGTCAACTACATAATCAATGACCTTTTGACGACCAACGTCGTCAAAATCGGTATCAATATCGGGCATGCTTTTCCGGTCAGGATTAAGAAATCGTTCGAAGAGCAATTTGTATTTTATTGGATCAATGTTGGTGATCCCGATACAATAAGCAACCGCGGATCCAGCGGCAGAGCCACGCCCTGGTCCGACAAAAACACCCAAGTCACGACCCGCTTTAATAAAGTCAGCGACGATCAAAAAGTATCCTGCAAATCCCATCGTCTTGATGGTGAACAATTCAAACTTAAGTCGCTCTTCAATATCCGGGGTAAGTTCTGTGTAACGCTCTTTGGCTCCCTGAAAAGTGATGTGCTCGAGATATGCGTCTTGATCGGTGAAACCCTTGGGTAGCTGAAAGTGCGGAAGCAAGATGTCTTGCTTTAGCTTGAGCGGTTCAATTTTAGAAACAATCTCGTTCGTATTATCAATGGCAAAAGGTATGTCTGAAAACAACTTTTCCATTTCCGCAGTCGACTTGAAATAGAACTCGTCGTTATAAAAAGCGAAACGCTTTCCCTTCGTCATGCCTTCATCATCCCCGAAATCCTTATTCGTCGGCGTACTCTGCTTTTCGCCGGTATTAATGCAAAGCAGAATATCGTGCGCATTCGAATCCTCACGATCGACGTAGTGCGAATCGTTTGATGCGATGACTTTCACGTTGTACTTCACTGCCCACTTCAACAGAATCTCATTGACCGTTTCCTGTTCAGGTATGGAATGTCGTTGCAATTCGATGTAATAATCTTCGCCAAAGAGATCAAGCCACCACTTGAACTCCTTCTCTCCTTCTACTTCACCTTTACGAAGGATTGTTCTAGGCACAGAAGCGCCCAAACAGCATGTTGTAGCGATGAGTCCTTTATGGTATTTAAGCACCAGTTCCTTATCGATACGTGGATACTTGCCATAAAGTCCTTCCATGTATCCTAGTGAACAAAGTTTTACCAAATTGGCATATCCTTCTGAATTTTTCGCCAAAAATAATTGATGAAAACGCTGATCGCGATCATCACGCGTAAAGGAACGTTTGTGACGATCTTCTACAACATAAAATTCACAGCCAACAATCGGCTTAATTGTATTGGGTGCTTCCTTGGTATTATGCTTGGAGGCCTCGGCAACGAATTTAAAAACCCCAAACATGTTTCCATGATCGGTAATCGCTATACCAGGCATTTTATCCTTGACCGCTTTTTTATAGAGGTCCGAAATATCAGCCGCGCCATCAAGGAGAGAGAATTGCGTATGAACGTGTAGGTGTGAGAACGAAGGCATTATGGAAGAAGCAATTGATCGTGAATGGAGGCAATCATTGTTATGAACGTAACAACCTGCTCCAACTCTAAATTACAGATTTACCTCCGAATGGAATCGCTTAAGTTCTCAACAAATGGGTAAGCACTTCACTGTGAAAATCTTGAAAAATTAACGGTGTTATTCGAATAAATAAAAACACCTCAGCCCCCCAGCAACTGTTTCCTGGAATCCATAGCATCCCGAAGACCATTCGCCACAAAGGTGAAGGCCAACGTCAATAGAAGTATGGCAAATCCGGGTAAAATGGCCAGATAGGCAGAATCAGGCAAAATGATGAAGCCATAATTCTCCTTGATCATCGCACCCCATGATGGAGTCGGCGGCTGAGCACCAATGCCCAAAAAGCTCAATCCGGCTTCCAACAAGATAGCAGTAGAAAAATTAGAGGCTGCCACCACCAACACCGGACCCACCACGTTGGGCAACATGTGTCGAAAAAGAATTCGGCTATCTGAAAAACCCATGGTACGACCCGCCGCAACAAAGTCCAACTCCCGGACAGCGAATAGTTGACTCCGAACGATGCGTGCCACGTCAACCCACATCGTCAGTCCGACCGCCACGAATACTTGGGTAAAACCTTTTCCAAGCACCAGAGTAATAGCAATGACCAACAGCAGTGTAGGTATCGACCAAATGACGTTGATTAACCACAGAATGAACTGGTCCATTTTGCCCCTAAAATAACCAGCCAAACCACCCAAGACTACACCAACAAAAAGTGATATAACCACCGCTACCAAGCCCACCAGAAAGGTGATGCGCGTACCAACCAATAAACGACTTAGCATGTCGCGGCCATAACGATCGGTGCCAAGCCGGAAAGAGCGCTGCACCACTTGTTGCTCACAGAAAGTAGCTGCCAATTTTTCACGGGACTGCTGCAAGGTCTGTCCATCGGTGCCAATTGATCGAATGGCACTTCCCTCAACAACCACTTTTGATGGATCCGACAATGACCATACGGCATCTGCCAATGAAATCTTAAGCAGCGGGAATTTTACGCTGCCATCGCTGTAAGGTGTGTAGCTCACCGAATCGCCCATCACCATTACGTCAGTTACAGCAACAGCATCGTACTGATCCTTTTCACCATAGAGCATTTGATTCCACCAATTGACTTGCTCGGACGGCGTATTCTTTTTAAGTAAAATCATTTGTACCGAAAAACCAGGTGGCCGGTTATTGATGGGCAAGCACATTCTGTTTGCATCTGGAGTGCCATCCGGGATGATGAAGTAGCAAAACGCAGCAACAAAAAGCGACAAGCCGATTAACCATAAGCTAGCCAAGGCCAGACGATTCTTTTTGAATCGAATCCATACCAATTGTCCCGGTGTCGATTGTCCCATTTAGTTGCTCGATCTTCCTTTCCAACTGTATGGCACAAACACCGATAAAAAACCGATGATGACAATAGCCAACCAGTAGAAAGGTTGTGCGCCTAAAATTAATAGGAAGTTGACGGGTTGGTGGAAGTAGCGACCGACTACTTTCAACAATCCATATTCCATAACTGTCTTACTAGCAGTAATGCCAAGAAACCAAAATGGATTCAACTGCCCTTGCAGGACCATGAATAGCCCAACGAGCAATGAAGCATGCGCCAACCAGGCGACAAGAGCCAGTGCTATCGTATAATAGGTCAACGTACCAGGTATCTTAGAGGCCCACCGTTGACGCTGCCGAATGAATGTACTTATATTATGGGCAGGAGCTGCTGAAACAACTCCTTCGGCAGAATAGACATATCTCACCTCATGCGAACTAAATTTCAATAATAAGGCCGTGTCATCACCTGTTAAATGTTGCTGTGAATCGAGGTATCCGCCCCTATCCAAAAAATCACGCTTCCGATAGGCCAGATTTGCACCATTGCAGAAGAATGGCCTGTTCGCCGATATTCCAGCTGCAGCAATGGCTGTCAGTCCCAACGACTCCATCGTCACCAAGTTGGCAACAAGTGAATGTGAAGCTGGGGATCTTAACAACACCGGACCGCAAACCATTCCAACCGCTTCATCGCCGGCATAAGACATTAAGGCAGACAACCAGTTTTTCGCAACAACCACATCGCCATCAGTGGTAACAATCCATTGGTATTGAGCTGCCTCTACGCCAGCCGCGATCGCTGCTTTTTTAGAACCTTCCTTCTCCAATCGAATCAACCTCAATGGAAGACCAACGTGGTGTTGAAGAAAAGCAGTAACTATTTCGACGGTGCTATCCGAGGAATGATCGTCAATAACTAACACCTCAAAGTCCCCTCCGGGATAATGTTGTGATAAGACTCCTTCCAATGTTTTTAGAATGTTGGATGCTTCATTCCGAACAGGAATCAAAATAGAAACAGATGGCAACGGCAGTTGCTTAATTACCTGAGGTCGAGAATATCGCAACCACAAGATCAGACATCCAAAAAGGAAGACACAGTATCCTAATACAGCAACGCAACCGATGATGAACGACGAAGTCATCCGTTGGAATGAAGCAACTTGAAATCAAAAACAAAAAAACAGCCGACCAAGGCGGGCACTATTAAATTAATCATCCACAGGAGTGATGCCGCATACACAACCCCATCTGTTTGGGTGACCATCGGTGAAAAGACCAATAGCGCTACACTTCCCCGAACACCTAATTCCGTTATGGCAAATGTCGGAGCAATGGCCATGATCAAATATACCACTGCAATCCCGGCAAAGGCCTGAAAAAGTAATACTGGCACACCGAAGTACCGCATGAGCAAATAAAATTGCAGCGAGAACACGAGATAGCGAAGCAAGGAAATCACCAACAACCAACAGGTTTGTGACATCGGGTATTGACTGAACACAGCACCGTGTTGTTTCCAAGATGCTGGCATCGGCAATCGATGAAACCATTGCGACACACGCTGAATACGGATAAAGAAAACCAAGAAAAGTAGCGATATCAATGAAAGTAGGAATAATATCGGCACAAGGAGGACAGCTGAAAATAGCTGACTACCGATGGAAACCGCTATGGTAGCAACCGTACCTACACAAACCGTGACAACCAGCTGACCAATGCTTCCAATCACCGTGGCTATTGCTGCTTGTATACGAGACTCCGATTTCAATACAAAAACACGGCCTGCATATTCACCAATTCGATTAGGTGTAAACATACTGACCGTAATGCCACTACAAACTGCTCTAAAAGACGTAAAGAATGAAATCTGCTCCAGATGCTGTACTAAACGCTTCCATTTCACAGCTTCCAACGACCAATTGATCGGCATGAGTATTACGGCGATAAATAGCCATGGAAGCTGATGACGGTCTTGAAAAGTCGATTCAAATGCACTCCACCAATCCTGTCTTCCAGATGCAATGATCTGTTGATAGATGTACCAGAATGCCACAAAACCAATGATCCATTTCAAGAGAGCAGCTGCCAGCTTGCGATACTTTTGTGTATTTTGGGACATCATACGCTTCAAGCAATAATACCAAATTTTAACGGGCCTCCACCCACGCATGGAAACTGTCTACGAACGAATTATTCTTGGTATAGACCCTGGCACTCAAGTAATGGGGTTCGGAATCATCGGTATTCGCGGGAAGCAGCTAAAAGTAATTACACTTGGGGTACTTCATCAGCGTAAAACAGACGATCACTTCCTTCGGCTAAAAAAGATCTTTGAACATACCCTTCAGCTGATTGAGACTTACGCCCCGGATGAATTAGCCATCGAGGCACCTTTCTTCGGCAAGAACGTACAATCAATGCTTAAGTTGGGGAGAGCGCAGGGAATCGCCATGGCGGCAGGATTAACGCGCGAACTACCCATCTTCGAATATTCCCCAAAGAGAATCAAGCAAAGCATTACAGGCAATGGGAATGCTTCAAAGGAGCAAGTCGCTGACATGCTTCGTCGCATGTTCAAATTTGAATCTACCACAGAACTATTGGATGCCACCGATGGACTTGCCGCAGCAGTTTGCCATTATTTTCAAGGTAGCATGGATACTTTAGAGAGCAACCATTCAAAAGTTATAGCTAAGAAGTCGACTGGTAAGATTACAGTAGAATCAAATGGCTCCCTCAAAAAAGGAACCAAAAAAGGCCGGACAGCAACATGGTCAAATTTCGTTAGCGAGAATCCAGACAGGATTCAGGCGAAGTGAGCACTAATTTTTTCACAAATTTCTGCCATTGCTTCTTTGGGCAAAGACAATTTAGGATTCGCGAAATTCATATCGCTTACACGATTCATTGGTATAAGGTGAATATGCGCATGCGGGACCTCCAAGCCAATCACCGCCACACCTATTCGCTTACACGGAACAGCGAGCTTGACAGCCTTAGCGACACGCTGAGCGAACATCCACATTCCTTTGTAGGTATCTGAATCTAAATCAAAGATATAGTCGACCTCCCTCTTAGGAATAACCAAAGTATGACCAGCCGCCAATGGACTAATGTCTAAAAAGGCCAGGTAGTAATCATCCTCTGCAACTTTATAAGATGGAATTTCTCCGTTGACTATTTTAGTAAAGATGGTTGACATACTAGTAAGCGTTATGGATGGGGCTGAATGAAGCTTCCCTGTACATTACAAGAATTATTACCTGGAAATTTCAAGCACTTCAAATTCCATCTTACCGCTAGGAACTTCAATCAAAGCAATTTCCCCCACTTTCTTTCCCAGCAATCCTTTTCCAATTGGACTAGAAACAGAAATCTTCCCTGCTTTAAAATCAGCTTCGTTCTCTGCCACCAATGTATAGGTAACTTCTTGCCCAGTCTTAGTATTACGAATCCTAGCCTTACAAAGCACCAACACACGAGAATTATCCAATTTAGATTCATCAATTAAACGAGCACTGGCTACCACATCTTCCAGCTTGGATATACGGAGCTCTAATAGTCCTTGAGCGTCTTTAGCCGCATCGTATTCGGCATTCTCCGACAGGTCTCCTTTATCACGTGCTTCTGCAATCTGCTGAGAGATTTTAGGACGTTCTACATTCTTAAGCTGATTCAATTCATCCTGAAGCTTCTTCAGGCCCTCTTGAGTGAAATACTGTGCTGACATGGCAATGAAATCTTGATGAAACATACTGCACCTAAAAAATGCAGGTAAATGGGTTTGAAATGTTTTTGATTTACTCTTCTTTTACTAATCCTGTTTAAACCAGCACCAACTGATAAAAACGAAACAAGACCCCGACAGGGATCTTGTTCGCTTATCAAAGATACTAATAATTTTTACAAGGTCAATTTCGCACCGAATGTATGGGTGTTGTTAAACGGATTGGTAAAACGGATGGAATAGTCGATACCGAATTTCTTTCCAGATTTACCCAGTGGAACCTCGAAGGTCATACCTGCCGTAGGACCGGTATATGCAGACATCCGATTGGTAGCGTCGAAAATATCCTTCTCATACATAAAACCAGCACGCATCATGAACATTTCACGGAAGCCATATTCAACTCCAGCTGAAGTTTGATCGTTGCTAAACGAATTGGAATTATACGTAGCAGCAAACGTAACACGGTGATCTTTCGCCGGACGGTAGTCGTAGGAAGCGCCGATATTAAGCAAGGATGGAATTTCAAATCCTTCAGCGCGTTGCTCTACTGTCATCTGATAATTACCTGATGGAGCTGTCAAGCGCGTTGAAAGACCATCGCCTCCGAATTTAAGAGTGGTCCCAACGTTCTTCAAGGAAATACCGAAGCGAATATTGTCACGGTCTTCGTTGGTACCGGTGATGTACTGAATGCCAGCATCTACACAAAGACCTTGCGCTCCAACGTTGGAGATGCTTTCATCAATGACTCGCACCGTGAATCCACCATAAATCGAATTGGAAAACACTTTAGCGTAAGACAATCCAATGTTCAGGAACTGGGGCTTAAAAGTTCCAACCCCGCCTTCTGGAAGTGAGGTGGTAGTTACATCAATATCTCCAAAAGCCATGGACATGATTGAGATTCCCATTACACCAGACTCTCCTACCTTTTGAGTAACGCCGAAGGCGCTGATGTTTATACCACTGCCGCTCAAGAAAGATGTGGAGGCGAACCCGGCCTCCGTCTTAGATGTACGCGCAATACCTGCAACATTCAGGAAGGTAGCTTCCAAGCCGCTGATAGAACCGCAATTTGCGTTTGCCCACCCGGATGAACGCGACCAAGGGTTAATCAACAATTCGGTGGCACCGGCCTGACCGACGCGGTCGGGGTTACCGGCGAAAGCAACTCCGCTGTACAGCAAACCTGACAGCAACAAAGCGCATGCGATGGATCCGATATGACGAGTTTTCATAGTGCTTTTTTTCAATAATGATTCCATTTGTTTCCGAGTCGTAGGATTAGAACGTATCAAGGTCAATTGGGCGAAGTACGCCGAACCATTTGATGGTACGCTCACCTATTCCAGGCGCGTCTACGTGGATAATGTAAAGCCCACTGGCAATTGGAACGTACTGGGAGTTTTTAAGATCCCAATCGAGTGAGGTCTCCGTATTAGTTTCAGGATAAATGGTTCCACCGGTGTTGTCAAAGCCTGCATCGCGCTTGAGCTTGCGAACCAGAATACCGCTAGCTGTATAAATAGTCACCGTACATTGCGCAGGCAGGTTGGTAATCTTGATGCGATTATCCAATTGATTCTGCTCGTAACTAGAATACGCATAATACGGATTAGGTACAACGTTGATCAAACTCAAAGCATTGGTAGCAACATCGGTTTGCTTTACTTGAGCTGTTAAACTATTGGTACTAAAACGGTAATAAGGAAGATAACCATGGGACGTATCTACTCCAGTTCCTTGGTACATGCGGTACGGTTTAGCAACACGCAAACGGACACGTACATCCGAAGCGAGAACCGTCTGACCAGCTGCTGTGTAGGAACAAGAAACCCACATGCAATCTTTCCAGGTCTGGGTAATCAACTTCTTCTGAGCCGTCGTTACTGTATTTGCCAATCCCCACAAACGGTCATGAATCCACTGGCAGCCATCGTAGGCCGGACCATAATAAGTACTAGCCGTGGTAACGGTATCTGCAGTAGCAGGAAACTTCAATGATCGTTTATTGCCGAAAACATAAATGAAATGTTTACCACCGGCAATCACTCGACCTGTATCATCCAACAAAACTGTAGTTGGATTATAAATCATGTCTGCACCTGTTTGACCTAAGAATCCGTTAGCCGAAGACAGATAGCTATCCTCACCAAATGCAATGTTCAAACGCTCACCTGTTTCTACGTTAATGGCGTAGCCTGGGAACCAGCTATAACCTGAATCCACAGAACTGTAGGTGCCGTCGATATTGTAAGAAGGATGTTTACGAATTAAGTTTTTGTACTGATTACCTTCCGTATAGTTCTTGTCATTGTTGGTTTCGAATACAACGCAACGGCTCCACTTTGATTTATCACTGGTGAGTACCACATCCACTCCACACAGATACGAAATAGAATCCTTAGAAATTGCACCTGCAGCATCCCAGCCTGGCGCCGGAGCCAAACGATCATCGTTGGCTGTCGTAGCACACAATTTGAATGGAGACCACGTTCCACCTAAAACTTTTTCATAAAACTGAGAATTGTCGACGCCGATATAATCAGGGTCAGGTGACGTTGCTGTACCCGCACGAATCCAGTTGAATTGCGGGAAGTTATCCAAATCAGGAACGCCGGTCAGCCACTGAGCATTATTGTCTGTATATATCTTGTTGGCCTCAATGAAGGCGTTTCCTCCGGCTTGATATTCACCTGGCCCATCTACCTGGTTCATGCTAACATAGAAACCATAATCAGGGAAAAGCTGATCGTATGGGAACTCCAAGGTTTTCTCAGAGGTGGTAGATTGACCAGAACCAAGATTCTTGAGAATCCAACGTCCACCAGAAGTGGTCGTATCAGTCAACCACAACTCGTAAGTACCAGGCACCACTTTTACTGGATCATACACTCGGATATCTACTGGACCGCGAGCCTGATCATAAATTGGATACTGAATAGCGCTTGAAGGAGCTGCGGCATTGAAAATCTCGTTATCAATCTGATCCTGGGAAATATCCAGTGTTAAACGATCCGATCCAAGATTATACCCGTTACCTACCCCACTGATACGCTGAATGCTTGGTCCATCACCATACGATGTATTCAGCACTAACCCCTGAGATTCCGGAGAGGAAATATGTGGAATAGCGGTATATACATTAATGGATCCGCCAATTGAATTACGACGTCCTGCCAAGTACGGCTTGCCCAATCCTTCTACATACGGATCAAACGTAGCCTGATCAGGATTGTAGGCATAAGCAATGGCCATGTAATAATAAGTCTCATGATTGACCAGATTCGGATCACCGGATGCAAATGCATCTGTTGTAATACGGAAAGTGTGGCGCAGACCTTTGTCTTCTCCAACCACTTCCTCTTCAGAAACAATGGCGTTAAGCTGTGGCTGGAAATACTGGTTCACAATTTGTGAAACACCATTTTTAACATCACATTCAAAAATCAATTTGGCTTTGTCAGGATTATTCAATTCTGTAGGAGAAACAGAAGGGTCTGAAACCTGAAACACCTTATAACCTTCGAAGACAAATTCTGAGTTAGCAAAACCTGCGGCTTGCGCTTCCAAATCTTGTTCGCGGTATTCCTCACGCTTGTTATTAGAGGATGCTGGATTAATGATCGAGAAAATCAACTCCTTGTCCAATTCACGAATACTCAGATCCGGTGCGTCCGGTCCGTCGACTACTTTAAAACAGCTATTGAAAAGGAGCTGCGCTTTATCGTCCGCCAAACGAACAAGTTTAACAGAGGCCAATGGACCACCTGAAGTAGAACGAGCCCAAACTACACCTGTAGTGATGTAGTTGACTGCACCAGGCTGCAAAGTGAAGGAACCTGCTGCTTGCAAGAAGCGACGATCATCCGGAGGATTCGGTGTTCCTCCTGGTGTTGGTTCAGATTCAGACCAAGGGAAGAGTGAATTAAGAGTCACACCACGTGTTCCCCAACCATTGGGATCGGTATCACCTGGGAACATGAACTCACAACTGTCTGCCCCAGCAGTTTGATAACCGTTTCCGCCATACACAAGCGGAGAACCATCTTTCCAAATACCACGCATGTAGTTGTAGTATTGTTGAGCGGTGTTTGGATTTCCAATGTTTGAACCATCGTTATTATAGTAAACAAACTTGGACATGATAATTTGTTCACCTGGCTCATCAATCGTTGAATCACGGTCGTTATCAATGCCATCACCAGCGTCGGCTAAAGGACCTTCAAAGAAATCGACCCCGACTGCCGGAGGATTGACACCATAACCAAGTGAACCATCGTCATCAGCATCACCGTTGTAACAGTAGCCGAATCCACGTTTCACGTCACAACCTACATAGTCATCGAGGTAGTTACCCAAATCCGGATCAACCCATGCGCCGAAGTAGGTTTCATACAATGCCTGACTTGCCCGATTGATAATTTTATATCGGTAGAATGTCATGTTGTTGATCTCGTCGTTGGTAGCGAAAGCGAAAGCTTGCGCCTGAATTTCCACACCAATGCGGAAAAGACTTCCGGTTTCATCGTGAGGAGCATTGTTTCCATCGTCGTTGAATACCCACCAAATGGTTTGGTCACCATACAAGAGGTCACCGCACTGAGGAGTGGAAGAAAGATTGAAGCCCGGATAATCACCGTCTTCCCAATTGTAATGTCCGTCTCCATTGGCATCCACAAACGGTGCGAGATATGCAGCTTGGTTCAATGCAGGATCACCCTCAGCCGGCCATGTCTTGATGACATCCGGAGTATTAGGATCTACTTGGCCATTAGCCGCATAATATTCTACGAAAGCTTTGACTTCCGCTTTATTGACTTTCCAATGACGATCATACTCCGAGCAAACATCAGCGGTGACACTAGCATTTACGGTATCCAAAGGACCAGGCCAAAAGTCACTTCCTGACTGACGGTAAGTCTGAGCAGCCACCTTCAAATTGCCACCATTATCCTTGCCACCAATCCAAATGGCTCCTGCAAATAATGAGCGCTTACCAGATCCATATGGAACTTCATACTGAGCATTACCCACCAGATCCCACCACATGTCACCATTGATGAAAATCGGACAACGAACGTTGTTGATATCCAAATCCGTCTTTGCCTTGGAGGGCTGACATCCGGCAAACATTTTTGCCCGGCCGGGATTGGCTTGTCTTTGCGTTCCTACGTTCTGTCGCGCCTGCGTCGCAGTGGCGATGAGGAAAAGAACCAATGTTGCTTTGACGAACTGCTTCATCGTATAGAGAGGTATTGTTTTCGAATTAGTTGAACAAGCGAATTAGAAATTAATCATTACACCCAGGCGCATACGACGAGGTAAGCTATAGTTGCCAGGATTGTTAACCGCCACTTCGTATAAGTCTACGTAAGCTTGCGGATCAACTTTACTCTGGATGTTAGACTGAGCTCCTGGAGAAGTGATATAGCCGTCGTCACTAGGACTGCCTGTTGCAGCATAGACTGCATTGATATTCTGCGTATTCAAAACGTTTAGGATCTGCAAGTAAACCTGGCCTGACAATGGACGACGAGCTTCTCCATCGGAACGTTTACCCGTGGTGATATTGAAGCCTTTATCGAAGCGTGCATCAATACGGAACTGCCAAGGAAGTCGTGACCCATTCAACTGACCAGAAATCACCGAACGGCTGTTAGCCGCCGAGGTAAAGTCAGCAGTAGGAGTGATGTTCGACTTACGAGTGTATGGAGTACCTGAACCAGCGCGGAACACCAGGTTCATACCGGCCATTGCAAAAACTTGCTTGCCCCACCATACTGGTCCATTGTAATCCTTACCGGCACCATAGTGGTAATCGAAGGAAGTAACAAACGTATGACGTTGATCGAAGTTAAGTGGCTTAGGTTCGCGCAAGTTGGTCTGACCCTGTTGCGCCAATAAACCTGCATTCGTATTTGGATCCGAACCGGTACCATTTGCAAAAGACAACGTATAGCTCACACTCATACGAACGTTATTCGTACGGCGAAGATCATATGCAAATGAAAGACCCTTGGTTGTACCAAAGTCGATGTTGCCATAGGTATTGTACGAAATAGGGTACGCATACAACACGTTAATGATCTGAATCATGTTGCGCAACTCGCGGTAGAACGCAGAGATGGAGAGCGCAGATGAACGACTGAGTCGCTGCTGGAATGACAATTCATATTCTGTGGTACGCTCAGGCTTGAGATCCGGATTGCTGATTGTACCAGAAACACCTTGAGCCAAGCTACGATAAGAAACCGGATTAAAACGAAGAAGTCCACCATCTTGCGGACGCTGCGTCAACACATCGTAGTGTGCCTTGAAATTAGCCTCGTCAGAAATTGGGAAAGCGAAGGCGATACGAGGCATGATATTGACTTGTGGATTATATCGCTCAAAGATATTAGAACGAACCACCGCATTCTGTACGTCATTCGGGTCTTTGATGAAAGGCTGGATACCATTGGAATTACCACCGCCTTCAAGCAAAGGTGTAAGGTCGGAAATTTCGTTTCCTTGGGCATCATACCACTGATCGTCGTTACGGTAACCTACAATCTGAGTCGGATTATTCACGCTGTTTACATACACCGCATAATCATCGCCAATATTGTTCGGAATATCACCCAGGTTTTTTGACTCCTGGTCGCCTGCACGATACGCATCAAATAAAAGGTATTTGTCCTTCAATACATATTGATTGGCATCGAAGTAATCGACGCGGACACCGATATTGAACGTAAGGTCGTTGAAGTTGAAGCGATCCTGAATATAACCTGCGATATACGTAGGACGGAAGGCATCAATAGTACGTGTGAAGTTATTGTCTGCATCCTGCTGGTCGTAGTAATCCATGAAGGAAGGACGGGCGGTCTGCTTGTTGCCGAGATAATCATAGCCATAATAACCAACGAGTCCAGAAAGCTCGTCAGGCGTGAACATGTTCAAATTCAAACGACTTGGATCAATTGCATCCACTTGTACTGTATCCGTTAAACCCAATCCAAGTTCGGCGCGAATATTTTCATAGAAACCAGGTGCTACTTCTCCTATGAGATTGGTCGTAGGCTCATATTTAGAATCGAAGTTCACGTAGGTAACCGTATCTCCGTTCGAATAATCATAGGAGTACTGTGCTGTGTTCTCATCGTAGCCGGTGATGTTCGCATTGCCGAGGAAACGAGCAAGCGACCAAAGACTGCTGGCAGCGACGCTATAACCACGGTCTGTTCGTTGCTCAAATTCGCCACCAACAATAATGTTATGGTTTTTAATATCTGCAGAGAACGATGCCACAAAACGGAACTGAGAATTGTCTGACTTGCTGAATCCATTACGCACACGGCCTGGAGTAGCATTAAGACCATACACTTGCAATCCTGCACGGTTGTCGCCATTAACAAGGCCACCGCGGAGAATGACATCATCGTAAGAATCCTGATATCCAGGAGTTCCAAAAGGATCGGTCAAGGCATAATACTGACTGGTATAGTTGGTGGTGTATGGATTCTGTGTGCCGGGAACAAAATCAAATAAAGTATCAAAGTTGGCCACTTGAGTTAAAACGACAGAATCCGACAATCCCGGACGTTCGATAGCATCTGCTGTATAGAACGGAACAGAATAGCGGGTAAAACTACCTACATATCCATAGTCGAAGATGCGGTCGCGGTGAAGCTCACTCTCAGAAACGGAAGTGTTCTTGGAATAATCGGCCTGAATGGTATAAAACGCATTCTTGATATTCGAAGATGCTTTTTCATCCTCACTGGACGTAAAGCGCTGGGTCATTTTACCAAAGACACGCCAATTAGTACCTGTGGTGACAGGATTCTGATCGTAGTTCATCAACGAATAAATGTCAATATAATCGTGACTAGATGTACGCTCAAAGGAACCACCAAAGGTGACATTCACATTGTTTGTCGGTGCCAAATCCAATTTGCCATTCAATCGAACGGCATTCGAGGCCACGTTTGGACGATACTTCTGTGTCGTCAGATCATCGTAGGTAAAGAAATTGGATTGGTGAATGTAGTTAGAACCAAACGGAGAACGGACCAATGGATTTTGGCGGACATCGTTTAGAACGTCTTCTTTAACGACGTAAATAGGAATAGAAGATGGACTTGCGTCGCGGTCTCCTTGATACTCACCGGCTAAGAAGAAACCAGCCGCAGAACCGGTTTTGCGACCCGTCGAATCGCGACGGCTAACAATAGGACCAGAAAGATCAAATGCTGCCAATTTATAACCATAGTCATCAAACAGTTCTGAGGTCGCCAATTCTATGCCTCCGGCAAACTCACGGGAAGGTCCACGTGTCGTGATACTAATAATACCACCAGTCGCATCCCCGTATTGTGCTGGAACACCACCGGTGATAACCGTAATCTGTTCCTGGCCTTTTTGAGGAAGACCGACACTTCCACGGACTTTAATACCATCCACAAAATAAACCGTACCGTCAGAACGTGATCCACGGATATTCAAGGCATCACCTTGGTCTTTTTGAAATACACCAGCCGTTTGAGAAGCCAAGGAGTTGACATCACGGGTAGGTGCAGCTTGAATTTCTTCGAAAGTAACTGTCTTAGCCGTTGAAGGGCTTCCCTTGTCAATAAGCGGAACCGTGTATTCTACCACTTCCACTGCTTTCAATTCAACCCCTTTAGAGAGGTCAAAATTTGCGAATGCAATTTTGTCGGCAGTGACCAATACACTGTTGAGCTGTTTGGCGTTGTAACCAACACAGGTGACCTTGACGTCGTATCGGCCAGGGTTTAACGGCTTGATGGAGAAATTCCCATCGAAATCGGTCACAGCTCCCTGGACCTGATTACCGTTCAACAAAGCCGCTACGCTGGCAAACGGAACTCCTTCCGTGCTTCCTGATTCGGTGACTTTACCTCGAATTTCGCCAGTCTGGGCGAACGCCGATACAGTAAAGAAGAAAAATAAAAGGAGCGGTACATAAACCTTACGTCCCATAGTACACCTGTTTTTTTGAGATTGGATGTATTTCATGAAGGTGGTAAAAGTAGGAATTGTGTTAAAATAACAAAAATATTGTTTTAAGAATGGGGACTAAAGGTCTACTCCCTGATGGCTAGCGCTTTAGGTTTGGAAAAGCAAAATAATAGTCAAGTTATTAACAAAACTGAGGCTTCCTGTCCAAATAAATTATTTTTGCCTACCTCAATCAAATACCATTTTTAGTATGCGTTTAACCTCCCTCGAAATTAAGGGCTTCAAAAGCTTTGGCGATAAGGTCACCATCCACTTTGACAAAGGCGTTACTGCCATCGTCGGGCCGAATGGCAGTGGTAAGTCAAATGTCGTGGATTCCATTCGCTGGGTGCTTGGCGAACAAAAAACTCGCTTGCTGCGCTCCGAGAAGATGGAAAACATCATCTTCAACGGAACCAAAAACCGTAAGCAGGCATCTATGGCAGAAGTGTCCATGTCGTTTGAAAACACGAAGAACATCCTTCCTACCGAATATTCAACCGTTACTATCACCCGACGTCTTTACCGTACTGGAGAAAGTGAATACTTGCTGAATAACGTATCCTGCCGTTTGAAGGACATTACGGATCTATTCTTGGACACTGGCATTGGCTCTGATTCGTACGCCATTATCGAACTGAAAATGGTCGATGAGATTCTCAATGATAAGAACAATGCTATTAAGAACCTGTTTGAAGAAGCCGCAGGTATCTCCAAATACAAAGTCCGTCGCAAACAGACCTTTCAGAAACTTGCCGATACCGAAGCTGACCTGAGTCGCGTGAACGACTTGCTGTTCGAAATCGAGCGTAATATGAAGTCGCTGGAATCTCAGGCTAAAAAAACCGAACGGTATTACAAATTAAAAGAGCAGTACAAAGAACTCAGTACGGAATTGGCCGTCTTTACCATTTCCGGCAGCAAAGCCACCTTTGACGAACTCCAAACTCAGGAGAACAAGCAGCAGGAAGAGAAAATCGTATTGGACACGTTGATGAATGAGTCTGAAGCCTTGTTGCAGCAGAAGAAACTCTACTCGTTGGATAAAGAGAAAGAGCTTTCTGAGCTTCAACGTCAGCTCAACAACAAGGTAAACACCATCCGCCAGCAAGAAAACGACAAGAAAGTTAGCAATGAAAAACTTAAGTTCCTGCAGGATAAAGAATCTTCGTTGGGACAACAATTAACCCAAGATAAAAACAACCTCCTGGCTACGCAGGATCAGATTCGAATCGCCGAAGAAGACAAGTTCAACGAGGAGGTTGTGCTGGAACAACTTTCAACACAACTGGTCGAACTAAAGTCCATCTTGGACGATTCACGCAGTCGCCACGACCAGATGAAGAGCGACTTGCACCGTCTAACCGGCGAATCTCAGTCAATTCAAGTGGCGATGCACGAGTCTGAAAAAAGCCTTGCTGTTACACAGTCAAGGAAGGACTCTCTGACGAAGGAGATGGAACGATTGACGAACGAAATACGCATCGGCGAAGACGAACTCAGCGGACTATCCTCTCGAGAAGTAGAAAGCCGGCTGCGTAAAGATGCATTGGATCAGGAATTAACTGCCCTGCGTGAAGAAGAAGAACGCTTGGCCGGTGATATCCTACGCTTGGAAGACGATCTTAAATCATCCAACGAGGCGGTGATGGCCTCCTCCCGCAAGTTAGATGCCCGCCAAAACGAATACAACCTCACCAAGAGCCTGGTAGAGAACCTGGAAGGTTATCCTGAATCTCTCCGATATCTTCGTAAGAATGCGCAGGACGGCTTCAAAGCACCACTCTTTTCAGAAATCCTGAGCTGTCGCCCTGAATACAAGACCGCCATTGAGAATTACCTCGACCCATTCATGAACTACTTCGTGATTGAGGACATGGAGTCCGGCAGTCGGGCAGTTAATTTATTGGCAGAAGCATCCAAAGGACGCGCCAATTTCTTTATCCTAAAAAACTTTGAAGACAACTCCTCCCCTGCTTTTGAAACCATTGCCCATTGTATTCCTGCGTTGGAAATTCTCGATGTAGAAGACAAACACCGCTCGCTGTGCGCTCATTTGCTACGCAACGTGTACATCGTTACAGATGAACAGGAAAATACCCCATTCCTGCAGTCGGAAAACAAATCACTTGTTTTCATCTCCCAAAACGGAAAATACTGTAAAACTCGTCACACTCTTTCGGGAGGATCGGTTGGACTCTTCGATGGTAAGCGAATTGGTCGGGCTAAACACCTAGAGACACTTGCTAAAGAAATTGAAAACCTTACGGCTGAACTAGATATATTACGTGGGCGCCATGAAACCTTGCAGCAATCACTGCAAGACAACCGTCGCCGACGTGAACAAACTCGTACTTCAAGGAATACAACACAGCAAGAATTGCAACGAGCCGTTCAAGAGCATACGACCTTGCACAACAAAACCGAACACCTCGGTTCAGGCATCCATAACAACCGTTCTATTCTAGAGAATCTCCAAGAACAACTGACATCCATCGATGCCGTGCTGGAAGAAGACAACCTCAGCTTCCAGGAAAAAGTTGTGCTACTTCGTGGCCAATACGATCAACTTAACCTTCAAATTGGTGGTCTGCAAGAATCCTTTAACGAATTAACAGAAAACGTAAACCGTCAGAGCACAGGATACAACCAGCATCACATCCAGGTAATTCAACAGCAAAATAAGATCGCCAACATTGTTCGCGATTTGGCCTATAAGAACAACCTGCTCGAATCACTTCAAAAGAACATCACGGTCAATACAACGGAAATCGAATCCGTACAAGAACAAACCCGTACGTTGATTGAATCATCTTCAGAATTCGATTCTCAACTCATGGAATTGTACCTTGACAAGGAGCAGCAAGAACAGCTGGTATCAGGTGTTGAAACGGACTACTTCTCTTCGCGCGGAGAACTGGATGAGTTGGAAGGAAAAATCCGCCAAGTGCGTCATCAACGCGAACAATGCGACCAATTGGCTCAGGTTATCAAGGACCGCACGATGGAATTGAAAATCCAACTCAACTCACTCAAAGAGCGACTGAGCGTGGAATTCAATATCGATATCAATGATATCCTTGAAAAGGAACCTTCCACCGAATGGCAAGAAGAAGAACTTCGCGATAAGGTAAATAAGCAAAAAAATCAGCTCGATAATTACGGTCCAATCAATCCGATGGCCATTGAAGCGTACACGGAAATTAATGAGCGCTACACGTTCATCAATACCCAAAAAGACGACTTAATTAAAGCTAAGGAATCTCTCTTGTTGACTATTGAAGAAATAGAAAAAACCGCCAAGGAGAATTTCATGACGGCATTCCATCAGATTCGCGAGAACTTCATTCGAGTTTTCCGCTCATTGTTCACGGAAGACGACGACTGCGACTTGGTGCTTTTAAATCCTGATAATCCTACGGAATCTGACGTACAGATTATCGCCAAGCCCAAAGGCAAACGCCCCCTTTCTATCTCTCAACTTTCGGGAGGAGAAAAAACCTTGACCGCCACTGCCCTGCTCTTCGGTATCTACCTGATCAAACCAGCGCCCTTCTGCATCTTTGACGAGGTGGACGCTCCGTTGGATGACGCGAACATCGATAAGTTCAACAACATCATCAAGACCTTCTCGAAAGACTCTCAGTTCATCATCATCACTCACAATAAGCGTACAATGTCTGCTACTGACATTATTTACGGAATCACGATGGTAGAAGCTGGCGTTACGCAAGTTGTGCCCGTCGATTTGACGGAAGTTGCTGAAGCGTAAGCAGAATAATTAGTGGCAGTTTTCTCTGACAGTATTCCGTTGTCAAAGTACGGAGTTACTTTGCATTGCTAAACTTCAGACTTAACCCTTACAGTTAATTTATTTCAGATGTTATGCTGCGAAAATGGTTGTAAAAAAGCTGCGATTTTAAAAATAGACTGGAGCATCTAGAAAGTTCGTGTAGCTCGATTCACCAATCGATTATGGCAAAATTGCAGAGATAAAGTCCAACGCATTTTTATCGTAAAAAGAATAATCATACGTATCGGTGAATCCGTCACCATTCAAGTCTGACACATTATAACCAGACATGAAGCTCAAATTGTCGATGTCATAAATAGGATAATCGAATGGATCAATAAACTGATCCTGATTCATATCGCCAGAGTAAATAGCATAGACTCCATTGCCCACGAAGGCTAGGTTGTCACCGTAGGCTTTATTGGAGTTGTCGCTAAAATCATACGTTCCGCCGGTACTCATAGCAATTGGAGCAGCACTCCAAGTTTCAACAGAATTACGGTGTTTTACTACCAGCCAATAAGAATTATTAGCCGTATTCGATGGGAAAACAAATGTTGCATTTCCTGAAGTTGTAAGAATACCCGTCAACGTCGATACAATGATGGAAGGGTCGGTGACATCACGCAATTCCACTAATATAGAATCAGTTTCAGAAAACGACACCCCTGCAACTCCTGAATTGGCTAAAACCGGTTGCATAGCGCCAGCACCGAGGTAGAAACCTTCTATGAAAACCGTCAAATTGAATGGAACAGAGCAAGGGATACTATTTGCGATTGTACTTGCGGGAGACTTTCCATCAGCATCGGTAGCCGAATACAATTCGCCATTGAAATAGGCTTGACCAGTATATGGTCTATTCGGGTAATACATGTCATAATTCACCGTGCAGCCAGCCTGGCGCCATGAGACACTGGTACGCAACCGCAAAGGCGAAGCATTCTGAGTGTAATTAAATTTTATGTTGGGGGCAATGCAAGCAAAAGCTGAGGAGTTGACCACTCGCAGCCGAGCTATCCGTAATGGTGCGGTTCCAATTGAAGTAGAAACACAAGATCCCGAAGATGTACGCACACCGAGATTAACGGAGCAATTGATTATTTTATCTGTTGCATTCCACTGAAAATTGCCATTGTAACCCGGAACCGACAGCTGGGTCGTTCCTAAGACATTACTAATCGTTAATGATCCGGATCCAACCCAAGCGGAATCGATGAAAATACCGGCTTGGAAAGTCCGCAATTGAAAGGTCGTAGTGGCCCCAATGGCCTTCACCATGACATCGAATTCAAACTGATTTTGAGTCACGTAGATTGGATTATCCACATAGACTGCAAACGATGGATCTTGTGCGCGTACTGACTCTGTTGCGGATATAAGCAAAAGTGCACAAAACCATACAATTAGCGGATGTTTCATCTTCCTCAAATTTACTCCAGGGATAAGAAATACGAATAGTTATAAATGTACGACGCAACAGATAGTAAATCAAGGCTATTCACGTCCTTTTATTACCCATTAACCAAAAAAAGAGGTCGTAACCGGGTTTCCGGCACGACCTCTTTTAACAATAGTGAATCTACAATACTTATTCAAGGATGATTCGCAATGTCTGCGAATCCTTGCTAGTTGATTGGATATTCAGCATATATACACCTTTAGCCATATCAGAAAGATCCAATTCCTTGATATTTTCCCCGGCAGACACCGGTAAATACTCGGCATAGATCTGCTTTCCTAATAGATCTATCAATCTCAAGGTATAAGTAGAAGCTTCTGGTGCGTTTAACTTGACAGTCAAGCGGCCATTGGTAGGGTTCGGGAAGGCATTGACTTCCATATTTGTCAATCCATTTCCAGCATCACGGCAACTCAAGTTAACACTCACATTTAAACGTTGCGCAGTACTTGAACCGCAAGCATTGTTGGCAGTAACAGTTACAGATGCCGTAGTAGCAGTAGCTGTAGTGAAGTTAGCGGTACCCGTAGTTGATGTACCAGAAATAGTCGCGCCTCCGGATATTGCCCATGTGTAACCGGTAGCATTCGTTACCGCTGCTATTGAATATGCAACAGCACTAGCAGTCCTTTTACACACTGAAGCAGAACCAGTAATTGCGGCAGGTGTAGCCGGTTTAGCTGTTACTGCAAGACAACGAGATGTGCCCGCTCCGCAAGCATTTGTAGCCGATACGCAAACGTTACCTGAAACAAATGTAGTGGCGATAGATACAGTGATAGAAGTTCCTGTATTAGCAGTAATTGTCATGCCAGTTGGCACCGTCCAGGTGTAAGCAGTAGCTCCAGTAACTGCAGCAATGGACCATGTTGCCGTTGTTACATTCGAATTGCGACATAATCCAGCCGATGGACCTGTAATACCACCAGGTTGGCTAGGCGTAGCATATAAGGTATATGTTCGAGATCCTGTACCACATGAATTTGTAGCTGATACTATCAACGTTCCACCGGTCCAGTTTGAAGCGAAGTTAACCGTACATGAGGTACCATTAGAGGAGGCTATAGTAGCATTACCAGTAGTAGACCAAGAGTAACTCACAGCGCCCGCAACGCTAGAAATTGAATACGAACCAGTAGTGTTTGCGCAAGGATATAACGAGCCAGTTAATCCGGTTCCAACTACTGGGGCTCCATACACTACACGGTAACTAACAGAACTCGATCCGATACAATTAGATGCGGTCACCCCAATTTGAGTATTTGTAAATCCCGAAGGAACACTGACAGTAATGATGTTGGTGCCATTACCACTGATAATTGTAGCTTGAGTACCTGAAACCGTCCATGTATAGTTGGATGTAGTCGAATTAGTAGCAACAGAGTAGGTATACGTGCCAGGTCCACATGGATAAGCAGGACCATCAATTGCTCCAGGATACGGTGCCTTGGCTGAAATAACACGCACATTTAAGCAAGAAGAAGGTCCGCTTGTGCAGCTATTCACACCGCGTACACACAAGTTGCCACCAGCATAGTTAGCACCAAAAGTCACGGTAATGCTATTGGTAGTCGAGGAGCCCGTTGCATTCGAAGGAAGCGTCCAACTATAGGATGTGGCACCGGCTACCACAGGAACCGTGAAGGTTGCCGTAGCTCCGACACAAACATCTGTTGCACCTGCAATGGAACCAGGAGTACTAGGTGTACCGATTGTAGTAACAATAGAGCAGGTCGCTGTAGAAGTACATCCATTGTTATCCGTAACAGTTACCGTGTAACTTCCTTGAGACAAGCCACTGGAAGTTGCAGTTGTAGCACCGTTTGACCACCAGTAATACGTGTAAGGAGTTGTTCCGCCAGTAGCTGCTACTGTAGCACTTCCATCGTTTCCGCAAGTTGAATTCAACACACTGGTAGACAACTGAATTGCTGATGGCTGACTAAGGGTAATAGAAGTGATTGAAGAACAACTGTTAGCATCAGTTACAGTATAGGTGTAACTGCCAACTGAAACGGTGTACGATCCAGTACCAACATAAGGTGCTGTGCCGCCATTTGCTGCGACTGTCACTGAAGTAGTTCCGCCGTTACAGGCAATACTTGCTGCAGATGATGAAGCAGACAATGAGGTTGGTTGGGTAACCGCAATAGACGTAACTGACTTACAACCGTTGGCATCTGTTACTGTATAGGAGTAAGATCCAGCCGAAATCGTGAAGCTACCTGTTCCAGAGTATGGAGTTGTACCGCCAGTTGCAGAAACAGCTACCGTAGTCGTACCACCATTACAAGCAATCGAGCCAGAGGACGATGATGCTGACAATGCGCTTGGCTCAACTATAGTAATCGATGTCGACGTTGAACACCCATTGTCATCACTCACTGTATAGGTGTAGGTGCCAGCTGAAGTTGTATAAGAACCTGTACCCGTATAAGGAGCCGTACCGCCACTAGCCGAAACGGTTACTGAAGTTGTACCGCCGTTACATGCTATCGAACCCGAAGTTGATGATGCTGACAGTGAACTTGGCTGACCTATCGTAATTGAGGTCGTTGTTGAACATCCGTTGGCATCACTTACCGTGTAGGTGTATGAACCAGCAGTTTCAGTGAAAGAACCTGTTCCGGTATAAGGAGATGTACCACCGCTGGCCGAAACAGTTACTGTAGTTGTTCCGCCATTACATACAATTGACCCTGAATTTGAGGATGCTGACACTGCACTTGGCTGAGCTATCGTGATTGACGTAGTTGTTGAACAACCATTGGCATCACTCACTGTGAAGGTGTATGAACCAGCTGAACGTGTATAAGAACCTGTACCAGTATAAGGAGCAGTACCGCCGCTAGCGGATACAGTTACAGTGGTTGAACCACCGTTACATGCTATAGAACCTGAAGTAGATGACGCAGATACTGAGCTTGGCTGACCCACCGTAATGGAAGTGGTTGTTGCACAACCGTTTGCATCACTCACCGTGTAGCTATGGGATCCTGCCGATACTGTATAAGCACCTGTTCCAGCGTATGGAGCAGTGCCACCAGTAGCAGATACCGTAACCGTGGTTGAACCGCCATTACATGCAATCAATCCAGAAGTTGAAGATGCTGACAGCAAACTTGGCTCACTGACCGTGATTGATGTTGTTGTTGAACAACCATTGGCATCACTCACCGTGTAGGTATATGAACCCGCTGACACGGTGAAGCTACCTTCACCGGTGTATGGAGCGGTACCGCCGTTAGCAGTTACGGTTACTGTCGTGGAGCCGCCATTACATGCAATCGAACCAGCAGTAGATGATGCAGACACAGCGCTAGGTTGAGTTACAGTTCCTGATGTAACTGCAGAACAGCCAATAGCATCGGTTACCGTAAAGCTATAAGCACCAGCAGAAACCGTAAAGTTACCTGTACCAGTAAACGGTGCATTTCCGCCTATCGCTGATACAGAGATGGTTGCGGTTCCTCCATTACAAGTTATGCTGCTCACCTCACTGGAAGAGGCAGACATTGCGCAAGCTGGATCTAAAACATTAGAACAAGAACTTGCTGTACAGCCATTAGCATCAGTAACGGTAATACAGTAATTACCTGAAGCTAATCCTGATAAATCAGTATACGAATATGGAGCTGTTCCACCTGAAACATTTGTTACTGTTACCGTCCCATCATTACAGGTCGTGCATGAACGATTACTACCTGCTGTAGAAACTGACAACGCACTTGGCTGACCAATCGTGATCGACGTAGTCGTCGTACAACCATTATCATCACTTACGGTATAGTTATGTGTACCTGCTGATACCGTAAAGCTACCTTCACCAGTATATGGAGAAGTTCCACCGCTTACAGAAACTACTACCGTGGTTGACCCGCCGTTACAAACAATTGATCCAGCAGTTGATGATGCAGTCAATGAACTAGGCTGACCAATCGTAATTGAGGTCATCGATGAGCATCCGTTTACATCACTCACAGTATAGGTATAGGAGCCGGCCGATACCGTAAATGAACCTATGCCAGCATATGGAGTTGTACCACCATTAGCAGATACAATTACCGTAGTTGATCCACCATTACATGCAATCGAACCAGAAGTTGATGATGCTGCCAATGAATTTGGTTCACTTACCGAAATCGAAGTTGTTGTTATACAACCATTGTCATCACTCACTGTGTAGGTATGTGAACCTGCACCTACTGTATAGGAACCTGTGCCAACGTATGGAGCAGTTCCTCCAGTAGCAGATACCGTTACTGTGGTTGAACCGCCATTACATGCAATTGAACCAGAAGTAGATGATGCTGATAAAGCACTAGGCTCACCTACCGTAATTGAGGTTGATGTTGAACAACCATTGTCATCAGTTACCGTGTAGGTATAGGAACCCGCTGACACTGTGAAGCTACCTTCACCGGAGTATGGAGCAGCACCACCGTTAGCAGAAACCACTACCGTGGCTGATCCGCCGTTACAAGCAATTGATCCTGCAGTAGATGATGCGGACAACGCACTTGGCTGACCAAGAGTAATTGATGTTATGGCTGAACAACCATTATCATCTGATACGGTGTAGGTATAAGAGCCTGCTGATACCGTATATGTACCCGTACCAGCATATGGAGCCGTACCGCCATTAGCAGAAACAATTACAGTAGTTGAACCACCATGACAATCAATCGAACCAGAAGTAGATGATGCTGACAATGAACTTGGTTCACCTACCGTAATGGAAGTGGTTGTTATACAACCATTGTCATCACTGACCGTGTAGGTATATGAACCTGCACTTACGGTATAGGTGCCTGTGCCAGAGTATGGAGCAGTTCCTCCAGTAGCAGATACAGTTACTTCGGTTGATCCGCCATTACATGCAATCGAACCAGAATTAGAAGTTGCTGATAAAGCACTAGGCTCACCTACCGTAATGGAGGTTGCTGTTGAACAACCATTGCCATCACTAACCGTGTAGGTATAAGAACCTGCTGATACCGTGAAGCTTCCTTCACCAGTATATGGAGATGTTCCGCCGTTAGCAGAAACCACTACTGTGGTTGATCCGCCGTTACAAGCAATCGATCCAGATGTAGATGATGCTGACAATGAACTTGGCTGACCAACCGTAATGGATGTAGTAGTTAAACAACCATTAGCATCAGTTATGGTATAGGTATAAGATCCTGCTGAAACATTGAATACACCTGTTCCAGCGTATGGAGTTGTTCCACCATTTGCCGAAACAGTTACATCGGTTTTACCACCATTACAATTGATTGAAGCAGCAGTTGATGACGCTGACAGCGAACTTGGCTGACCAACTGTGATGGCTGTGATCGTCGAACAACCATTGGCATCACTCACCGTGTAGGTATATGAACCTGCACTTACGGTATAGGCACCTGTGCCAGCATACGGAGCAGTTCCTCCAGTAGCAGATACAGTTACTGTGGTTGATCCGCCATTACATGCAATCGAACCAGAATTAGACGTTGCTGATAAAGCACTAGGCTCACCTACCGTAATAGAGGTTGCTGTTGAACAACCATTTCCATCACTCACCGTGTAGGTATAAGAACCTGCTGAAACCGTGAAGCTTCCTTCTCCGGTATATGGAGATGTTCCACCGTTTGCAGAAACCACTATTGTGGTTGATCCGCCGTTACAAGAAATTGATCCGGAAGTTGATGATGCCGTCAATAAACTTGGTTGACCTATCGTGACTGAAGTGGTCGTAGAACAACCATTAGCATCACTTACTGTGTAAGTTGATGTACCTGCAGATGCTGTAAAGTTACCAGCACCTGTGTACGGTGATGTACCACCGTTGGCAGATACGGCTACCGTGGTTGTAGCGCCATTACAAGCTATAGAACCAGCAGTAGATGATGCGGACAACGCGGAAGGTTGAGTAACAGTAATTGAAGTCACATTGGAGCAACCACGAGAATCGGATACGGTATAGCTACGCGAACCAGCAGTAACCGTGAAGTTGCCTGTCCCTGTATATGGTGTGGTACCACCGGTAGCCGAAACCGTTACAGTGGTAGAGCCGCCGTTACATGCAATGGATCCGGAAGTCGAGGATGCAACAACTGCAGTTGGCTGAGAAATTGTAACTGTAGTCGAACTTGTACAACCACGATTATCCGTTACAGTATATGTATACGTTCCGGCTGATACCGTATTGTTACCCGTACCTGTATAAGGTGACGTACCACCCGTTGCTCTAACCTGAACAGTTGTTGTTCCGCCAAAACATGAGATAGTTCCAGTGTTAGTAGAAGCAACCAGTAAATTAGGCTGAGTTACGTTGATGGAAGAGACTGCTGTACAACCATTCGCATCAGTTACAGTATACGAGTAAGAACCCGCTGTTACTGTAAAGCTGCCGGTTCCTGTGTACGGGGTCGTTCCGCCGCTACCTGAAACTGTGACTGTTGTAGAGCCGCCGTTACAAGTGATAGCACCAGAAGAAACCGAAGATGCAGTCAATGCCGTTGGCTGAGTGATAGTGATGGAAGTAGTACTACTACAACCACGGGTATCAGTTACAGTATAATTGCGAGTACCTGCTGTAACCGTAAAATTACCGGTACCAGTATACGGAGTTGTTCCGCCAGTTGCAGAAACCGCAACAGTTGTTGACCCTCCATTGCAAGAAATCGTTCCAGCGCTAGATGCAGCAACGAGTCGAGCAGGCTGAGTCACCGTAATTGGTGAAACTGAGGTACATCCTTTGCTATCCGTAACTGTATAATTGTAACTACCTGCAGAAACCGTGAAATTACCCGCACCCGTGTATGGAGTTGTTCCACCCGTAGCTGCAACAGTAACAGTGGTAGTGCCACCAAAACATGCGATAGTACCCGACGAAGAAGTCGCTACAAGCTGTGTAGGTTGGGTAAGTGTGCCCGAGGTGGTTGCCGTACAACCATTAGCGTCAGTAACCGTGTAAGTATAAGCACCAGCTGCAGTAGCAATCGCGCCAGTTCCTGAATACGGTGTTGTTCCTCCTGTAGCAGTAACTGTCACGTTTGCAGTTCCACCGAAACAGGAAATAGCTGCAGCGGTTGAACTGGATGCTAAAGCTGCGGTAGGTTGTGTAACAGCAACACTGCCAGTAGCCGTCGAACCGTTAGCATCAGTTACTGTGACCACATAGGTGCCACTTGTTAGGCTGCTGAGGTCTTCAGTAGTAGCACCATTATTCCAAGAGTACACATACGGTGAAACTCCCGTGTTAATTGTCAAATTAACAGATCCGTTAGATCCACCAAAACAAGACACATTGGTTTTAGCCAAAGTCATTGTCACCGGATAGCCAGAACATGCACCAGAAACTGGCTGGAAGCCGGTTGCCGACGGCTGATCGTCCGTTCCATTTACCAACCATGGAGTAAAGTTCACATCTCCGTTGACTTTTGGATCAACAGCCTGATAACTGAGTACACCATACCAGTTACAAGATGCATTGACACTACCCGTATACCAGGTAATATCAGCACTTGTCGCACTAGCGTAGGTAGCAACAGCATCACGTCCAGTATACTTGAACGTATTGTTGTTAATCGTGACGTTGGTAAGACTGGCTGTTGTTTGTGTGACATTAGTCCTATCCTGAATCAACACACCATACGAGAAACAAGAATCCATTGAGTTGTTTTGAATGGATGTATTATAAGCAACAGAACCCAGAGAAACAGCTGCATGCAATGCATTATTAGCAGTACTGTTCTTACTGATATAATAAAATACGTTAGCCTGCACATTATTATCGCGAATTGAATTTGCAGCATTATTATTAATCAAGACTCCGCCTAAACCACAATTCGTGATGGTGTTATTTACAATATTTGAATTGCGCAAGAAATAGTAATACATCCCGTAGTTACCGAGGTTTTTAATTTCGTTGCTATCTACTTGCAAGTAATCTCCGCAATTAGTAGCTGGCGTACTGCCGTTACCGATACCTTCTCCACCCGGAGCAGTAAAGGACGTTCCATCCAGAATATTATTACGGATGATAATCATGTTACTAGCATCTGCACCACGAGCGCGAATAGCAATTAAGCGCTTGTTGGTAGTCATCTGAGAACTAGCCTGAATTGTGAAATTCATGATGGAGGCTCCATTGGTCATGTTCATCCCTGCAGTTGCCCCAACCTGAATAACTTCAGCAACTGCTGATGCCGCTTTCAAAATCGTAGTGGTCTTATTAGCGCCGATGAGGGCTACTGATTTATTCAAATCTATTCGGGCATTATAGGTTCCAGCATCAACCAAAATGGTATCGCCAGCACTTGCCATGGTTATGGCTTTTGCAATGGTCAGATATGGACATCCTGGCATACCACTATTATTATCATTACCTACCGCGGTGGTAACTAAATCTCCAGTTGTGCTATTATCGTTTACGTACCAGATTCGTCCCGTGTGGACCGGAGAAGCAATTGTGCCGCTTGTAACCGCTGTGCATCCACGAGCATCAGTAACTGTGTAGGAATAATTACCGGCAGAAGCTGTCATAGCTCCTGTTCCAGAATAAGGTGAAGTTCCACCACTAGCAGAAACTGTAACGGTGGTTGTGCTGCTTCCACAAGTAATTGTACCTGCAGATGCGCTCGCAATTAACTGAGTAGGTCCGGCATTGATAGTCGCACTGGCAGTAGCCGTACAACCTCGAGCATCGGTAGACGTGTAGCTATAAGTTCCTGCAGATAAAGCAGTGGTAGAACTTCCTGAATAATTATATGGAGAAGTACCTCCGGTTGAGCTCAAGGAAACACTACCTGTCCCACCAAAACAAGCAATTTGCGTTGGGGTAGCTGTCAATACCAATAAGGCGGGAGCAGCATTAATCGTCACAGCACCTGTTGAGGTACAGCCATTGGCATCCGTTACCGTATATGAATAATTACCAGCAGTCAAGTTGGTCGTAGCCGTACTATTATAGGTATATGATGGTGTTCCACCGGTAGTACTGAGACTTACACTTCCTGTACCTCCGAAGCAACTAATTTGGGTCGGCGTAGTAGTAAGAATCAATCGTGACGGAACCGAAATTGTTCCTGACGTAGTAGAAGTACACCCGCGTGAGTCGGTGACCGTATAGGAATATGCTCCGCCTGATGAGGTAAAGCTACCTGTTCCAGTATACGGAGTAGTTCCTCCTGTAGCAGAAACTACAACGCTTGTTGATCCTCCAAAACAAGCAATTGATCCAGGGGCTGAAGAAGCGGCAAGCACAGTAGGCTGAGTAACAGTACCGGATGTTACAGCCGTACAGCCTCTCGCATCAGTTACTGTATAACTATAGGCTCCAGCTGAAACAGTATTAGGACCGGTACCGGAATACGGAGTAGTCCCACCCGTAGCAGTAACAGTTACCGTGGTAGTTCCACCAAAGCAAGCGATTGTTCCTGAAGTAGCAGATGCAGACAATAACGAAGGCTGAGTAATAGTTCCAGAAGTGGTCTTGGTACAACCATTCGCATCAGTCACTGTATAGGTATAATTACCTGAAGGACGGGTAAAATTACCTGTTCCTGTATAAGGTGAGGTACCACCCGTTGCAGAAACTGTTACAGTAGATGTTCCACCACTACAAGCAATAACTGTAGAGGTTGAGGAGGCAACCAAAAGTGTAGGCTGAGTAACCGTAATAGAAGTCGTTGATGAACAACCACGTGAATCAGTAACCGTATAGCTATAGGTGCCAGCTACGATACTGGAATTATTCCCAGTACCAGTGTATGGCGCTGTACCACCAGTAGCAGCAACTGTTACGGTCGTAGAACCTCCAAAACATGCAATTGAACCGGAAGTTGAAGAAGCAACCAATACATTAGGCTGTACCACTGTTCCGCTTGCCACTGAAGTACATCCATTGGCATCGGTAACTGTATACGAGTATGCGCCTGCTGAAACTGTATATGATCCAGCACCTGAATATGGAGTTACACCACCCGTTGCAGAAACAGTAAGTGAGGTCTGTCCACCATTACAAGCAATAATACCGGATGAAGCCGATGCTACAAGTTGCGTAGGTTGTGTAACTGTTACTGCTTGGGATAAGCTACAGCTTCCGTTCGTAACAGTTACGGTGTAAGTGCCAGCTGCAAGACCGGTAGCAGCTGCCGTAGAGGCTCCATTACTCCAAGAATACGAAACCGCACCTTGGGTATCATTGGTGGTAACAGTAGTAGCACCGTCATTGCCACCATTGCAACTTACATTTGAGGTGACACTGGCACTGATAGAGAACTGAACAATGGTAATATCAAAAGAACAAGTCGCCGTATTACCACTCGCATCAACAGCCGTATAAGTAATTGTAGTAGTTCCAACCGGGAAGCTAGCTCCTGGAGTATAATTGGAAGTAAATGACGAAACAGTGCAGTTATCGTTAGCCGTCGGAGCTGTCCAAGAAACAGAACCTGCACAAGTCCTTGTAGCGGTGAAGCTAGCAGGACAACCAGAAATAACAGGAGACTGCGTATCTCTAACAACCACTGATTGATTAGCTGTTGCTGTATTTCCACTTGCATCAGTAATCGTCCATACAACTACTGTTGTACCTACTGGATAGGTAGCAGAAGCATGATTATTAGAAATAGTATACGTACAATTATCCGATCCAGTAGCAGTGCCAATGGAAACTGAAGTAGCCTCGCAAGCTCCGTTATCTGCATTCACAGTCACCGTAGACGGAGCTGTAATCAAAGGAGCAATCGCATCAACTACGGTCACTGTTGTAGAACAAGTAGACGTATTACCATTCGCATCAACCACTGTCAAGGTGACCGTGTTCGGGCCAACATTAGAACAGGTGAACGAGTTCGGGGAAACACTGCTGGTGAGACCACCACATGCATCAGTAGCACTACCCGTTACATTGGCAGCTGTGAGATTGCCATTGCCAGCAGCATCCAAGTTCAAGGTATAAGGTGCGCATACAACAACC
>CANIAS010000010.1 GCA_947465495.1 Candidatus Pollutiaquabacter sp.
AATGAATACCATCGTTACTATAAATAGCATCAAAATCAAATACGTTAATGGTCGCGCGAAGTTCAACGTCCAACCCATCATCGGTATTCGCTTCGGCAACCAAACCCTTGGATCTGCCAAATTGTAATAAATGATTCCCCACCGCCAATTATCAGGGTCTTCGTGCCATTGACGAAGTTGTTCGTTCGAAGGTTTGTTGGTTGATGACATCTCCAAAGTATGACTGCGAATGTAGGAAAGATCTTACTTACAGACTCAGGATTAAGCATATATCCGTATTTTTACACGATTAGATGACCATGAATCAGCAAGAACAATTATCCGTTTTCGACATGTTCAAGATAGGCGTCGGCCCATCGAGCTCCCATACGCTGGGCCCGTGGCGCGCGGCGCACCTTTTTTTACAGGCCATCGAAAAACACGGTTCAATGTCTACGGTAAAATCTGTGAGCATTGAGCTTTATGGCTCCTTAGCCAAAACCGGTCGTGGCCATGGAACTGACATTGCCTTACAGCTCGGCTTATGCGGTTTTGACCCCGTCACTTTCGACGTGAATGCTATTACATCAACCATCCTTGCCATTCAACAGCAACAGCAGCTCCTACTTAACGGAACTAAAAGCATTTCTTTTAACCCTGAGAAAGACATTGTTTTTCATTTTTCCGAAAGCCTTCCCTTTCATCCTAATGCATTGACTGCTTCTGCGTTATTCGAAGACGGAAGTACTATTCACGAAACCTATTATAGTATCGGCGGCGGATTTGTCGTACAAGATGGAGCACACGCCGATGCCAACTCTGCTTTCAATTCTCCAAAATTCAAATACTCCATCGATAAGGCATCAGAGTTATTGGCGTATTGCGATCAACAACAATTGTCCATTTCAGAAATCGTTATACAAAATGAAATATGCTTGAAAAAAGAAGCAGAAGTTCGGACTGATGTGTTGAAAATTTGGAACGTGATGACAGCATGTATCTACCGTGGTTGTCATGCAAAAGGCGAATTACCTGGGGGCTTGCGTGTAACTCGTCGCGCCGAAGCCATGAATTCCAAGCTGACAGGCGATCAACGGTACAATGATTTTGAAGAATGGACGGATGTGATACGTAGTGGTGGCGACCATTTCAAGTACACGTTAGACTGGGTGAGTTGTTTTGCGCTGGCAGTGAACGAAGAGAACGCTTCGTTCGGGCGAGTTGTCACAGCTCCAACAAATGGAGCCGCTGGTGTCATTCCAGCGGTGTTGTTGTACTATGTACTTTTCTGTGGCACACCACCTCATCGAGCCAAATCGAAAGAGTCTGCTGAAGATCACATTATTCGTTTTCTGCTAACAGCTTCTGAGATAGGAAGTATCTTCAAGAAGGGTGCGACTATCTCCGCTGCCATGGGTGGTTGCCAGGCAGAGATTGGCGTATCCTCTGCCATGGCCGCTGGCGCACTCACCGAGTTATTGGGCGGAACGCCGCGTCAGGTGCTGATGGCTGCTGAAATTGCGATGGAACATCATCTCGGTCTTACTTGCGATCCCATTAAAGGTCTTGTTCAGATTCCATGCATCGAACGCAACACGATGGGCGCTATTAAAGCCATTACGGCAGCACAACTGGCGCTTAATAGTGATCCAACAAAAGCAAAAGTTAGTCTGGACGATGTAGTACGAACGATGTGGAATACCGCCCTTGACATGAACCATAAGTTCAAAGAAACAGCCGAAGGCGGATTGGCTACAGAAGTACCGATTTCCTTGTCAGAGTGCTAAAAAGGACAACTGAAGTGGTCAGTACACCATTAATTTTTTCACCAACCGGCGATTATCATGGTTAACGGCCAGAACATAAATTCCTCTGGGCAAATCAACGATGTCCAATGTACCCGTGTTGGCAATGAATTCCTGTTGAAGCACGCGTTGTCCATCCAACGAAAAGATCTCAAACGTCAACGGTGAAGAAGCTGACCAATTACTCCTCCAGGTGATAAGCCCATGCGCAGGATTGGGGTACATTAAAATTTCCTGATCAACAATCTCATCAAAGGAGGTTTGGATGCTTTGCTGCCCAAAGGCATCAGTGCGGACCAGGTATACATTTGAATCGTAGTTGATCGAATCGACATATTGGCCCGCCAGAAGGAACCCACCATCACTGAGTGATAATGGCCACCAAAACTTATTATTTCCATTGGGCGATCCACCATAGGTCGCTGTCCAAGTAATTGCACCGGTGGTATCCAATCGATACGCAATTGCACGCAGGGAAGTACCTACTAGTTTTTGCCCGCACAACAAGTATCCCGAATCCGCAACAGCGGTAAACCCAAACGGCTCATCCTGATTCTGGATACTTATCGGCCGCTGGGGAATTGTCCGCGTCCAAAGCGTATCAAAAGAATCATTTAAACGAAGCAGCCAAATATCAAAACGATCCAGAATATATCCTGTCTTCACAGAAAGCATGTAACCGCCTTGCGGTAGTCGCACCAATGTCTGTGCGTTCTCTCCGGTGGAAGGAAGATTGAAGAAATAATCATTCACATAATTCAAAGCAGTGTCCAACTCGACAAGATCGGCACCAAAGGTGGTTTGAAAACGAGAACCGACTAGCATGTAATGTCCGTTTGGAAGTTCGACTACCGACTGTGCGAAGGAGTTTCCGGCAGATCCCAAAGAAAATGTATGTATTAAAGTTCCGGTTGCCGAGAATTTACGGATCGTTCCAAGGGCATACCCTCCGGTACTGACCCAACCGCAACCTAAAATTGATCCATCGGAGGTTTCTATGGCATCATACATACGATCGTTACCGGTATTGTTCACGATACGCGTCCACAACGTATCGCAATTTGCATCAAAACGAAAAATCCACCAATCAGAGTTGGTGCCCGGCTGACTGCTGAATGTATACGTCGTAGCTGACATCAGATAGCCGCCATCGGCAGTCTGCCGGATGGTCGCCGTGAAATCACTGGAGGATCCTCCCCACGACTTGGTCCATTGCAAGTTGCCCAACGAATCCGTCTTCATCAACAAAAGGTCATATCGACCGGTTGAATCTAATCCGTTTCCGGCAATCAAAAAACCGCCATCGGCAATTTGTAGTACACAACCACCATCCTGATACGTTGAATCCCCGTAATTTTTTTCAAACGTAATTTGCGCTGCACAGCACAACGGCAGAAAAAATGACAATAAGAGAAAATTTTTCATGATTTTACTGCTGAAAAGATACAGTATAATTGATGGCTTCTGTTAATCGAGCTTCAATACCGCCAGGAACGCCTGTTGTGGAATTTCGACATTGCCAACCTGACGCATTCGCTTCTTACCTTCTTTTTGCTTCTCCAACAGTTTGCGTTTACGAGAAATATCACCGCCATAACATTTCGCCGTAACATCCTTGCGCAATGCCTTTACGGTTTCACGTGCAATAATCTTTGCACCAATAGAAGCCTGAATAATGATCTCGAACTGTTGACGCGTGATGAGCTCTTTCAATTTTTCACACATCTTTTTACCAAATTCGAACGAATGTGTGCGATGCACCAGCGCTGACAATGCATCCACCGGGTCTCCGTTCAACCGAATATCCAATTTAACCAAATCGGATTGCTGATACCCAATTGGATGATAATCGAAAGAAGCATAGCCCTTCGAGATCGATTTCAATTTATCATAGAAATCAAAAACGATTTCCGCCAACGGCATGTCGAACTGTAATTCGACACGATCGGTGGTGAGATAATTTTGATTCACGATTATACCTCGTTTTCCAATACATAAAGTCATAATGGATCCGATGAACTCGGACTTGGTAATAATTTGTGCTCGTATATATGGCTCCTCGATTCGTTCGAGGTAATTCGGATCCGGCATTTCGCTCGGATTATGGATATCCATAATATCACCATTGGTGAGGTAAGCCGTGTACGAAACGTTTGGAACGGTGGTAATCACCGTCATGTTGAATTCCCGTTCCAGTCGCTCCTGGATAATCTCCATGTGAAGCATGCCAAGAAATCCGCAACGGAAACCAAAACCAAGTGCCGCCGATGCTTCCGGTTGAAATACCAGAGAGGCATCATTGAGCTGAAGCTTCTCCATCGAATTTCGGAGCTCTTCGTATTCATCGGTATCCACCGGATAAATACCAGCGAAAACCATCGGCTTCACATCTTCAAAGCCCTTGATTGCCTCCAAGCACGGACGATCTTTGGTAGTAATGGTATCACCCACTTTTACTTCGGAAGCCTGTTTGATGCCTGAAATAATATATCCCACATCGCCGGTCTTAATAACAGCGCGTGGTTGCTTATCTAGTTTAAGAATTCCAATTTCATCAGCAATGTATTCCTTGCCGGTATTGACAAATTTGACTTTATCATTCTTGCGGATCTCACCATCCATCACACGAAAGTAAGCGATGATGCCACGGAAAGAATTAAAGACCGAATCGAAAATCAATGCCTTTAGTGGAGCATCTTCGGTGCCTTTCGGAGCAGGAATACGCTCGATAATCGCTTGAAGAATTTCTTCTATACCAAGACCTGTTTTTGCACTGGCTGGAATAATGGAATCGCGCTCGCACATCACCAGGTCCGTAATTTGATCTTTTACAACCTCCGGATCGGCACTTGGCAGGTCAATTTTGTTCATGACCGGAACAATGGTCAGATTATTATCCAGCGCCAAGTAAAGATTCGAAATGGTTTGTGCTTGAATACCTTGAGCAGCATCAACAATCAACAACGCACCTTCACAAGCCGCAATGGCCCGGGATACTTCATAGGAAAAATCAACGTGACCCGGCGTATCAATAAGATTGAGAATATACTTCTCCCCCTTGTACATGTATTCCATCTGGATCGCATGGCTCTTGATGGTGATGCCACGCTCTCGTTCCAAATCCATATCGTCCAATACCTGAGCCTGCTGGTCTTTTTTGGAGATGGTTTTCGTATACTCCAACAGACGATCAGCCAGGGTGGATTTACCATGGTCGATGTGGGCGATGATGCAGAAATTGCGGATGTTTTTCACGACGAGATTTAAACCGGAACTGTTACAAGTAGTTGTTTTTCAGTACTATAAATAGTCGTTGGATACAACTACCGGTGGGTAAAGGTACGATAAATCCATCATTCCCGGGTATTTGCTGAGCCTGAATTTAATCAGTGGGCACCCTGCAAAACCGCCTTGGCGGCATTATGTCCGGGGATGCCACTTACTCCACCACCGCGCTTCGCTCCTGCTCCGCAGATAAAAATCCGAGGATCATCGGTCTCAACTCCCCATCCTGGTGGCTCATCGTCCTCACGAAAAGGAAATGCCAAATCACGATGAAATATATTGCCACGAGGTAATCCGATGGCGGATTCAATATCAAGCGGGGTCTTAACTTCAATGGCAGGCTGTCCGTCCGATGAACGTGCCAACAATGACTCAATGGGCTCTTTCAGGTATTCGTTCAAAGAATCGATGGCCGCTTTCATTGCTACCTGACGTTGCGCATCATGATGTTGATCAAACAAAGTTGCCGGGGTATGCAATCCAAAAAGCGTCAGGGTGTGATATCCTTTTTGTTGCAACTCCGGACTAAGAATACTTGGATCAGTGAGCGTATGGCAATATAATTCCAACGGCAATCCATCTGGAATGGCACCAGACAAGGCTTGTGTATAAGCTGCTTCCAATTGGGAATAGCTTTCGTTGACGTGAAAAGTTCCGGCGAAAGCATCTCGCGGATCCATACCCGATTTCAACGAAGGTAGTCGGGTGAGGAGCATGTTTATTTTCAATTGTGACCCATCCAGACTTTCCGGAATTGGCGCACCTCTCAATTTTGCCAAAACTTGTGGAGCGGCATTCGATAATAAATATGGCGCACAAACAACTTTCCCATGTTCAAGAGTAACTTCCACTTCGTGTTCGTCAGAACGAACGGAAGTTGCTCGATTGTTTAAGGCAATTTCAACACCTAGCGATTGTGCCATGCGTTCAAGTTCGCGTACCAATGCACCCATGCCGCCAGTCGGCACTTTCCATTCGCCAGTTCCATTACCAATCAAATGATACAAGAAACAAGCATTGGCTTGCATGGATTTCATCGATACAAAGGTGCCAATCAACGCATCGGTAGCAACTACCCCGCGAACTACATCATTGTTGAACCGAGCTAGAATTTCTTCTCCGATAGGATGCTCCATCAGATAATCCCAGGTATGATCAAGATTAATTTCTCGCTTCAGCGCAGAGCGTGTGCGCAAGGGTTGCAACAAGGTCGGCGCAATGCGTTGTGCAAACAGCGCCACCTCGTCATAAAAGGATTTCCACGATGTAGCTTCTGCATCTCCACCCGGCAATGCCAGGAATGAGGCCTCTGTGGCTGCATCCCATGTACGAGCCACATATAAGCCTTGATCTTTGCCATCCAAGCGATAGGGCGTATAACTCGCGACTCTTCGCGAGCAAGTTTCGAAGCGAAGTCCAAGGTCATCGATAATCTTATCCGGAAATAACGACACGAGGTACGAATACCGCGATAGATTAGCATCAAACTCTGGGAAGGCACGTACACTAGCGGTAGCACCTCCCGTCTCGCCGTTAGCTTCAAGCACTAACACCTTTTTGCCGGCTTTTGCCAGGTAACAAGCAGCTACCAAGCCATTGTGACCAGCACCTAAGATTACTACGTCGTATTTTCTGGTTGCAATCATTTAGTGATGAAAGATAGGCATGATCCGTTTATACATTACCGATCACGTAAATCCATTACTGGTTTTTCAAAATACCGATAGAGGAATGTCGCGCCAACAATTACAAGTACCCAATAACCGCCGTATTTTACAAGTGAATCAAATTCACTAACAGGAGGAAAATTATCACGGATCACTTCAGCTACCAAAGCCAGATTGATTAAATACATCGAATACGAGATACTACTAATGTGTGTAATGGTTCGTGCAAGAAAACCTTTGGCTGACCGAAGTTGTTGGGCCAAGGGTAATAACAGGGCTGCTGATAAAGGAGTCAGCGTGAAATACAATGTCTGCTTATAGGCAGCGCCAGCAGGCACCTTGTAACGCACAATAAATATCATGAGCAATATTCCAATAATAGCGGAAGTCCATCGTGCAGTTTTCCATTTTTCAGGATAATAGCGAAACAGCCAAGCAGCTAGTAATCCAAATGCGATGCTATCAAGCCGAAAGATCACCACTTTTCGGAATGTGACATCAAACCAAAAATCGTCGATGCCAGGATTTATGGCACGCCATCGGAACACCAGGGGAAGTACCAAAAGCAACAACGTCGCGTACAGAAACGATTGTTTCGGTGTAAAACGCTTCAACAGCAATACCAAGATAATAGGCGCCAACAGGTAGAACCACTCTTCAACAGCCAGACTCCACGACTCCCAGAAGAAGCCGACGGAAGGAGTTTTAAAATTTTGCAGAAAGAAAAAATAACTTTTGCTAAATTGATGTATGTCTTCTTTGATGATGCCTTCTTTTACCACATAATAATTAGCCAGCAATACCAGATAATACGCCGGCAACGTCCTAAACCATCGGCGCTTCCAGAAATGTCCGACCTGTGATAGGCCAAAAGAATTTCCGGAAGAAATGTCGTTAAGCAGAATACTGCCAATAAGAAATCCACTTAGTACAAAAAATAAATCCACACCATCTATGGTATGGAAGTATGGAAACCCATCCAGCACGGTATTATCCAATAAAAAGCTTCCGTGTGACATTACTACCAACAATATGGCAATAGCACGAAAGACATCAAGACCGAAAATACGCTGTCGATTGTTGGTCATCACTTTTCAAAACGGATTCGAATATCGTCCGCATAGAGCATTGCTGCTGTTGGATTGTAAACAAAAATCTTTACGAGGTCTGCCTCGTCGAAATCCCGAGGCAATTTACAATCGTATTGTATTTTCTGCCAGGTACCGGTTTTATCCGTGAGTCCGTTAATCGCCACCGGCATCCAATGTTTCTCCACCTTGCGTCCAGAAACTTCAATGACCAACCGAGCATCAGGCACTTCAGCGATTTGAAATAACATCAATTCCACATGGACTACTTTCAATGAATCGGGCAAACGGCGCACGGACGACTCAAAAGTCAATCCATATTGTTCATCCCGACCAATGGCGGAGGAATATTTTCCTGAAAAATGTTGATCAGTCGTCAAGGTCTGTTGCTGTCCCCACGGAGTCTTTCCTTCACCATCATTGAAGAATTCCGTTGTCTTTCCCGTTGTGAAAGAAGGTTGATGATACGCAGCAGGATAGAATCGTTTCAGCGCCTGTGCCACTCCATGAGCCACTACTTTGCGTCCAAACTCAGCATAGTGTTCCGTGGTCCAATTGGTATCCACGAATTCTTCCAAAGAAACTTTTTCAAGATTATCGACCACCAGGACATTGTTCTTTGAATAACGTTTCACCAGAACATCGCGACTCGCCTTGACCATTCCCAGCAATTCATCACCTACTAAGGAGTCAAGCATGGTCACATTTTCAGGCAACAAATTGAAGACAAGGTTCCAATTACGAGACTTAGCCAATTCAACAATACGATCGAAATCAAGGATGCGGGGATTGTGCAGCGTATCGATCTGGAATGCATATGATTTCACATAATGACAAGCCAATTCGGTCAGGGCCTTATCATACTCGCCAGCGGCATTTTTTTTGCCGGTCATTGCTAAATCGTAATCCCAATCAGCTGCCGACCTATACGAAAAACTACCCTCGGGTAAAAACTTATCCGATTTAAGATGATCCCTGAATTGACGTTCACGTTCTGCATCCGACTTGATGTCATATCCTTTGAAAGAAAGCATCAAGCGATTATAGAGAGCAGGATGATCTTTCAGGAGTACGAGGCTTTTCTGTAAAGCTGTTTCAAGATTTGAATAAATCCAACCCGCATCGAAAGACCGAAGGTTCATGGTCACCACGACTGTCTTTACAGAAGAAGTTGCTGGAATATTTCGAAGCAATTGGTAATAGACACCAGCATGACAGGCTTCTTTCGTAATATCTCGAGTCTTGATGGACGGATAATATTCAGCAACAAATTCACTAATGCGCCGTTTATCCAAATCATCGACCCGGAATGTGAGGTTGGAAGATTCTCCAACATATACAATTTCCGCGTGTTCATCGACCACCTTCCGAACCAAGTTAATGATTGGAGAATGTTGCTGGAGATCCTTTTCCAGAAAAAAGCGTGTATAGACCACTTGGTAGACTGCCATAAGCAGTACGACTACACCAATTCGAACTAAGAGCGCCTTGTGCTTCCTCATGTCGTTAGAATTGGAAATAGATGAACGGGAAGTTATTGACACTGGAAAACAAGATGATCAGAAAAATCATGGCCGCATAAATCGTCCAGCGTGGCAACCATTGGAGACGGCTACACCACCGGTCGAAGCGGTCATTGAACAGCATCAGATCACTAACTATAAATACTGTGAGGAAGGCCCACGTTTTACGATCAACATGAAAATCATCCACGACGTGAAAATTATGTCGAATGGAACCCAAAATAGCTCTTACTTGATGAATATCGGTAGCTCTAAAAAGTATCCAGATGAACGTGACGACGAGAAAGGTCTTCATCACCAGCATCACACTCATTATACTGGAAAATCCTTTTCGCTCGCTGTAGTTCCATTTTGTCACCCTATTGATTAAGGTTTCGGTGACATACACTAATCCGTGCGCGAATCCCCAAAGCACAAATGTCCAATTGGCCCCGTGCCATAAACCACTTAGGATAAAAACCACCATGATGTTTGCCACCCAACGTAGCAACTTTACGCGATTACCACCGAGCGAGAAGTATACGTAATCACGAAACCACGTTGAGAGCGAGATGTGCCATCGCTGCCAAAACTCTCCAATACTTTTTGCCAAATAGGGCGTTTTGAAATTATCCATCAAATTGTAACCCATGGAACGTGCACAACCAACCGCTATGGTTGAGTAGCCAAGAAAGTCACAATAGATTTGAAAAGAATAAAAGGACAAACCGGTGAGGATGCTCCAGGAGTTATAGCGTGTAGGATCAGCATAAATCTGATCTACGTAAACTGCGAGATTATCCGCTACGACCATTTTAATAAATAACCCAAAAAGCATCAAACGTAATCCTTTGGACAAATTATCATAATCATATACTTTGTTTTCGCGCAACTGCACCAACAGATTTTGTGGGCGTTCAATCGGACCGGTGACCAGCTGCGGATAAAACATCACGTACAACGAATAAATCCCGAAGTTTCTCTCCGCCTTTTGATTTCCGCGGTATACTTCAATCACATAGCTCAGACTTTGGAACGTATGAAACGACAGTCCAATGGGAAGTATGAAGTGTATGGCTTTTTCAGGGTAATAAAAACCGAACCTATGACTTAGCAACAACATATTCTGGTTGAAGAAGTCGAAGTATTTAAAAATAAACAACACCAGACACGTCGAAATGACACTGACCACCAGCAAGATTTTCTTTTGCCGATATTCCGTTCGTTCAATATAGATAGCTGCCACATAATCGATTAAGATGGTGACAAGCAGTACCAGGATATACTGCGGAATAAAGAACATGTAAAAGACACAACTGGCAACAAGCAGATGGACCCAGCGAAATCGATGTGGAAGCAGGTAAAAAAGGAGCGTAACCAGCGGGAAGAACAGCAGGAACTCGACGGAGTTAAAAAGCATAGTGCTGAATTTCGATGAATTGCCGCAGAGGCAGCTTCGTTACGGAGGCCAAAAATAAGAAAATACTCGGAGCCGACGAATGGCGGCAGAGGGAATAAGAGCGCCCTTAGCGGAGCTAGAATTACAGAGGAACGTTTACTGAATCAACTACCCGATTAAACCTGCTTAACCAAACGCGAGGCCAGGTAAGACATTGGAAGATAAGCAAGCACCAAATCCAGCATCGTAAACCAGCGTGGTGCAGGCACCATGAAAACCATGGAAATACCTCCTAATAGGAACCATCCACCGATAACGAACGCCAATCGTTGCTTGCGTGTCACCGCCAGGGATGCGGTGACAAAGGCTCCGGCAAAAGTACCTACAGCGTGAGCGAGAAAAGGTGCCAAAAAATGAATCGGTTGAAATAAGGACATCGTAGCCGCAAGACCTTCTGGCGTAGAAACATTCGCCCCTTCCGGCAAGGTAATAAGCGTTCCGTTGATTTGAAGCAGCGCCATGTTGACAATGCTGCCGGCAAGCACACCTGCTATGACGGCAAATATATTTTTAAGTGTCGGATTCATTTCTTTTTGATTTCTGATGCGCTAACATACGAAGGAAAAAGAATTTATCGAAAAAACTACTCGAGTACACAACGCCATGCCTAACCCTCAGTCGACCTACTCAATTCTATGAGCTAAGAGGACAGCAGTTGCATCTGATAAATTGCTGCCAAAACACAAAATTCCTTCCTTATGACCTCCCATCACGATCATGCGGTCAGCAGATAGATTTGAATCCAAAAACAATCGCCCAACTTCGGCGGCCATGCCAGGTGTTCCGTAGGGAATGGCCTCCGAGGTAGTAGGCACTACCCCTTTCAATCGCGACCACAACCCAAGATGATGAACATGTATCACCGCTTTCACGTCCATCGCAGACTCATACACAGCAGCATGTGTCAAGGATTCGGAAGAAGCCACGGTGCCACCTGTACAACGTAAGCGATTAGTGCTAAAATTCCATGCATGAACCATGGCAAAATGTTGGGCAGACAATATTGGCAGGTGACCGGTGGAGGAGCCGGTGATCATGAATTCCTTGCTGTTTATACGTACACTTATATTTCCAAAACCAATTCCATCAGGATACACTCCGATTAAATTCTTCTTTAAAAGCAACTGGCGATATTGATTGATTTCATGCATCGCGGAATTTTCCGGCAAAACGGACTCAAGCCAGTCTGCATCAAATTTTATATACCCCTCTTCCATACTAACGTTGGTGCTCGGGATAAAGTGTCAATAATCCTTCCCGTGATGCTGCACACATTCCACGCTCAGTAATCAAGGCTGTAATGAGACGAGCTGGTGTTACATCAAACGCATAATTCATGGCAGGACTATTTTCTGGTGTAATCAAAATTCGCTTGATTTCGCCGTCACTCATTCCTTCCACGTATTTCACTTCATCACCGCTACGTTCTTCAATCGGAATTTCAGTCAGACCATTGCTCAATTCCCAATCAATGGTGGATGAAGGAAGTGCTACATAACATGGTATATTATTATCGAATGCAGCCAGTGCTTTAAGGTATGTACCAACCTTGTTGGCAACATCACCGGTTGCGGTGGTGCGGTCCGAACCAACAATCACCATATCCACCATTCCGTGCTGCATCAAGTGTCCGCCAACATTGTCGGATATGATTGTATGCGGTACACCTTGTTGTCCAAGTTCCCAGGCGGTAAGACTTGCACCCTGATTTCTAGGACGGGTCTCGTCAACCCAAACATGCACATCAATACCTTTTTCATGAGCCGCATAAATGGGCGCCAGCGCAGTGCCAAAATCGACGAAAGCTAGCCATCCTGCATTGCAATGGGTAAGAATATTGACAACATCTCCCCGCTTACGTTGACTGATTTGTACTATCAGCGCGGCGCCATGTTCGCCAATTTGATAGCAACTTGCAGCATCCAAATCAGCGATTTCGTTTGCTGTTTTGAATGCCAATGCTACCAATTCTTCTTTAGTGCTAGCGGATCGCAAGGCATCCAGTTGCACGTGAACCGCCCAGGCAAGATTCTTGGCGGTGGGACGGGTGTCTAAAAGCGTTGCAGCAGATTTTTCCAACTGGCTAAAATAGGCAGATTCGTCCTGCAACTCGAGGGTAGCCAAATACATACCATAGCCAGCAGCTGCACCAATTAAGCCGGCACCACGTACATGCATATCACGAATGGCGACCTCTACATCATGTACAGAACGTAATTCCTCCAATAAAAAACGATGCGGCAACGAGCGCTGATCGATTACATTAATACAACGATGATCTGCTTGATTCACCCAAATGGTTCGATAATGATGGCCGCTGACGTTCATTAAACTATACTTAGCTTCCAAATATACGGCTATTGCCGCGATGAAGATTCAATTGCCTGACTCCTAAACTGACCATTACCATTTACCCGATTTTTCCGATATTCGTATCGATTTATGAAAGTCACCGAACATCTCCGGAACGCCAAAGGCAAAACCCTTTTTTCCGTCGAAATCCTTCCTCCGCTCAAAGGCAAAGGCATTCAGAGTATTTATGACATCCTTGACCCCATCATGGATTTCAAGCCAGCCTTTGTTGACGTGACCTACCATCGGGAAGAATACATTTATAAAAAGCACCCCAACGGATTGCTTGAAAAAATTTCGATGCGTAAACGCCCGGGGACTGTCGGTATCTGTGCTGCTATCATCAATCATTATAAAGTAGACACGGTGCCTCACATCATTTGCGGTGGATTTTCAAAAGAAGAAACTGAAAACGCGTTGATTGATCTGAGCTTTCTGGGCATCGACAATGTGTTGCTTCTACGGGGCGATGCCATCAAGTCCGAACAAGCTTTCGAACCACATCCGATGGGCCACCACTACGCTCTGGATCTTGTACAACAGGTCGTTAGCATGAATAAAGGCAGGTACCTTGATGAAGATCTCAAAGATGTCAGTCCATCCAGCTTTTGCATTGGAGTAGCCGGATATCCGGAAAAACATTTCGAGGCTCCTAACCTCACCAAAGACCTCACGTTCTTAAAAGCCAAGATTGATGCCGGCGCCGATTACATTGTCACACAAATGTTCTTCGACAATCAGAAGTATTTCGACTTCGTCGAATTATGCAGAAAAAATAATATCAACGTGCCGATTATCCCGGGCATCAAACCAATCACCTCATCCAAACAGCTGACGGTATTGCCGAAAATTTTCCACGTAGATATTCCGCAGGGACTGATTGATGCGGTGGAAGGCTGCAAATCGGAAAAAGACGTCAAACAAGTTGGCATCGAGTGGTGCATCCAGCAATCGAAAGAGCTGATGGCCGCCGGTGTTCCATGCTTGCACTACTATACGATGGGCAATGCTGACATCACTTGCCGCATCGCAGAAAAGGTTTTTTAATCCATCAATTACTTTTCCATCATCCGGGCTACATACTTCCCGATGATATCAAATTCGAGATTCACCGTATCGCCTACACACATGGCATGAAATACCGTATGGTGATACGTGTATGGAATAATCGTGACAGAAAAAAGTCCATGTGACGATTCAACCACAGTCAAGCTCACCCCGTTCACACAAATAGATCCTTTGGGAACTGTCACCTGACCACACGCTGGATCATAGCTAAAGAAATAGTTCCAGCTTCCATCGCGCTCTTCTATTTTTAAAACCTTGGCGGTAGTATCAACGTGTCCTTGCACGATATGCCCATCCAGCCGATCGCCCAATTTCATGCATCGCTCCAAGTTGACTGCATCCCCTTTCTTCCAATCGCCAATATCGGTGCGACGAAGAGTTTCCTCCACGGCCACAACTTCATAGCAATCACCTTCAACCTTAACAACCGTCAAACATACTCCGTTATGCGCGACACTTTGGTCTACTTTCAACTCACCAGCAATCACCGACTTGATGACTATTCGCGCATTCGACCCTTCGTGGAGCACGGAAACAATGGTTCCGATGGTTTCTACAATACCTGTGAACATACCTGATTAAATTAACTACGTATTACGACCTTATACCTTATTTCAGGGAACCGATCAATTCAATAGTTCCGTGCAAGTCAGCAGTCTCAACGCCATTCAGACGATAGAAATTAACCTTGCACGTATAATAATAAACACCATCCGAACAGGGGTTTCCTGACTTTTGATCTTTGCCATCCCAATTTATGTCCTTATCGGTGGTGTGGAAGACCAGCGTTCCCCATCGATTATAAATGTTCAAGTCAATGTCTTTGACATTTCGATAAGGCGGACAATTGGTTTGCTGCAAATCCTGCGATGTGGTGACATCGCAAGGATGGAAGAAATCATTATTGCCATCACCATTTGGTGTAAAGACCGATGGAAGTACATATTGACGACAAGAATCAACGCATACTTCTACTGGTTGTAATGATTCGTTGCCGACATCATCGATTGCCGTGACCTTGTAACAACCCGTCAACGAATTGATATCGCTGTGTATGTACGTAGTATCTGTAGGATTCAATACAGAATCTATTCGCTCGTATCCAGCCGTAGGACTCGGAGCATAATAAATATAATATTTCACTACATCATCTGCGCAAGAATTGTTGGGATCCGTCCAAATAAGTTCATTCAGCTCATCCGCACAAGAGGTAATTACGTTCAGTAGCGGTGCACAGGGAGGCTCATTATCAATAGGGATTCCACACACTTGCTGTGAGCGATTGAGAATCGGATCTACAAAACCAGGGAATGTGTACGCTCCAACACTGCGTACATAATAACAATAAGACGTACCATTCACGAGGTTACTATCGATGTACTGAAGCCCAGCTACGGTAGCAACAGAATCGAATTGCCCACTTACAGGATTCAGTCGGTAAATATCGAAACGGTTGTTACTCCAAGGAACATGCACCTCCCAGGTAAGCAACAGCTTACGATCCATCGGGTCTATTGAAAGGAAAATACTGGAGGCATCAGTAGAAGAGCCTTTCAAGCGAGAGATTCCGTTGTCATTGTACCAAAGTTCTACGGTATAGGAATGTGCGTCAACCTGCGTATCGCGCAAGGTATCGATGACTAAAGTATCGTTCAAATCATTTAGGATGGAAAAAAGTGTCGGTGCTCCTGCGAAAAAACCAGTAGAATGGTACACCTTGTATTCATAGGGCGGAGGAAATAGTATTGTATCCAATTCGTTAGGCTTGCTCCAAGCAATGTAGAGAGAACCGTTAGAGACACTCGTGGTGCGAACATCAACGTTAGTAATGACTGGCAAGTCTTTTTTCAAGGTGGAGCAGGCTTGAGGCGACGCGCAACTCTCCGAACCATCAGCATACACCGCGCTGACGATGTAACAATATTCCACACCAATCACCAATCCGGCCCCGAAATTATCGTCCACAAAATGAACGGAAGTTGCACCAAGTGTGGTATCCAAAAATTGGTATCCAGAATATGCTGGTGCGCCATTATCGCACGGACAAGGAATAGTTCCAGGGTAGGATCCATTCCGTCGATAGATACGATACCCTATCACATTGGAACAATTCGTGAGCGTCCAATTCAATTCAATCGTACTGCCGACTGAGACTGCCGTCAACGTATCGGGCGCAGGACCATAAATGTGAATGAAAACTCCCTTAAGACTCACCAAACTGACAGAATCAAATGGCACGATATCCTGCGCTTTGAACTGGACATAATATGGTTGACGACGAACCAGCGAGCACGTGGTGGCCCAGTTGAAATTCGAAATGGCCGTATCATTATTTGATTGCACGGCAGTGAATGTGGCAGAATCCATCACTTCAAATGGTCCACCAGTGGCAGATAGAACGACTCGGTTTCCGTCCGGATCAATCGCAACTACATCAAAATTTAATGTATCCCCGGCAACGATACACGTATCCGAAAGCGGCTCGAATTCAGGGGGATGATTATTGCAATCGCTAATTAAAATCTGCATATCGCGGGTTACATAACCAAGGTTGACACCATTTCGCCAGGACACAATTTTGAATGCGACGTTGTATTCACCCGGAAATACAGGAGCATCCCAGATAAGATCGCCCGTATAAGCGTCCAGACTGAATGAAGTGGAAGCGATTGGTGTACTATAACCTGGGATAGGCAATCCATTGGTACCACGGCAGACTGTAAGCTCGTAGGAAAGACTATCACCATCTGGATCGTATGCGTTTGGATTGTGAATAAACGTACGTCCTACACAGCCATCGTCAATTGGCGGATAGGTTAGCACCGGAGAGTTATTGGGGAACCGATAAGGATCAATGATCAGTACCGACTCCACATAAAATGGCACGTCAACAGAATTGGGGATATTGACGACACCTTCATTGCGATTGGGATCTTCAAAACGGATCACATAAGTACCATTTCCCGGGTAGGTATGGTAATTAACGTAAACGTTTTTACTGATGTCATTACCCAGATTTACTTTGGATGACCGGTAAAATACCGCATAAGGAGTATTATCCCCATAATAGACAGAATCGAGCGATGGACGATCGGCCTGTACACTGCTCGTACGCGTGTAGGTGATGATGGTAATCTTATAAGTCAGTGCCGGAAACGGTCCAACGTACTCGAACGTAATCTCCCCGGCTCGGTTGTGCGTAGCTTGTGCTGCGGTGGCAACAAATAATAAAAGTACAAGTAGCAGCAGTCGTTGCATTGATCAGTAATTGATGACTTGTTGTTCCATCGTGGCAGGCATCTCACGGTATTCAAACTGCTGATTACGCAAACGCGGTTGATATCCCGCTTCTCGGATGGCTTGCTGAATTCCGTTGGAGGTGAATCGATGTGGCGCACCAGCCACTGATACGACATTCTCTTCGATCATGATGGAACCGAAATCGTTGGCTCCGCCGTGGAGACAAAGTTGTGCGATTTCCTTTCCCACGGTCAACCAACTTGCCTGAATGTTTGGAATATTGGGCAATAAAATACGCGACACCGCAAGCATGCGGATATACTCTTCGCCGGTCACATTATTGTTTACTCCTTTGATGCGCGACAGCAATGTTCCTTCGTCTTGAAACGGCCACGGAATAAATGAAACAAAACCTTTTGCGCCATCAGGTTTCTCAGACTGCACTTCTCGCAGCGCAACAATATGCTGGAAACGTTCTTCCAATGTTTCGATATGGCCAAACATCATTGTAGCGGAAGTAGTTAGACCGACCTGATGCGCCGCACGCATTACATCCAGCCATTCGCGACCGGAACATTTACCTTTAGAAATAAGTCGACGCACCCGATCACTTAATATTTCAGCGCCTGCACCCGGTAATGAATCGAGTCCAGCTTCTTTTAGCGCAAGTAGTACTTCCGTGTGCGATTTTCCCTCTAGTTTGGCGATGTGAGCTATTTCCGGTGGTCCAAGCGAATGCAGCTTCAGGGTCGGATACAATCGTTTTAATTCACGGAAAAGATCTACATAAAATGAAAGTCCTAGATCCGGATGATGCCCACCTTGTAGCAACAGCTGCTCCCCTCCGTAGCGAAAGGTCTCTTCAATCTTTGTCTTGTACTGTTCGATGGTCGTGATGTAAGCCTCCGCATGACCGGGGATGCGATAGAAGTTGCAGAATTTGCAATTCGCAATACAGACGTTGGTGGTATTCACATTTCGATCGATGATCCAAGTGACAATGCGTTCTGGATGCAACCTCATACGAATTGTATGTGCCACGTCCATGAGTTCAGCCGTTGGGGCATTCAAGAAGAGGAATTGACCCTCTTCGGCCGTTAGGAAGTCGGCGGCAAGAGCTTTTTTGAAAAGAGCAGCTGTATTCATTTTTTGTTGGATAGACTAAGTACCATAATCAACCGTAATTCCGTCTTAATGTTTAGTGCTATCAGGCGGAAAATGAGTATTTTTCCGCCTCTAAATTTACAAACTTCCATGCAGACTTCCATCCGTCTTTCCCCTACTTACAAATCTTCTGATTCGCTGATTCTGGTCATTGACGAAAAGAGCGGCTTACCTACCTCGTTGCTCTCCAAAGAAGAGGCTGATTTCGTTCGTCAAGAACTCAAAGCAGAGCGCAACAATGTCATTATCAACCAGTACCGCCGAATCATCGCCGTACACCAGTTGAGCAAGAAGAAAACCGGAGCCGCATTGTTGGAAGCCAGCCGTAAGACCGGAGATACCTTATTGAGCGCTTTTAACCGCGCCAAGAAGGAATCCGTAGTGATTGTGGACGTGGCGGGCCATGGTCCTGCCGTGCTAGCATTGGCCGAAGGAATGGCCTTGGGCAATTACCAATTTCTGAAATACCGCACCAAAAGCAAAGAAACCAACAGTGTCTTGAATATTCGGGTGCAGAGCACCGAGATCCGTAAGAAAGACATTGATCAATTGAACATCCTCATCGAATCTGTGTGCAAAGCACGCACATTCGTCAACGAACCACAATCGTATTTAACAGCTACCATTTTCGCCAATGAATTAGCAAAGATGGGACGCAAAGCAGGCATTCGTGTGGAAGTACTTCGTAAGCCCCGTATTAAAGCGTTAAAAATGGGCGGACTTTTAGCAGTTAATCAGGGAAGTCAACAGCCTCCAACTTTCACCGTGATGGAATACAAACCACGCAACGCGAAAAATAAAAAACCAATTGTGCTGGTCGGAAAAGGAGTTGTGTACGATACCGGTGGATTAAGTTTAAAGCCAACCGCTAACTCCATGGATTACATGAAATGTGACATGGCGGGTGGAGCTGCTGTCGGTTGCGCCATCTATGCTATTGCAAAAGCAAAGCTACCGGTACACGTAGTCGCATTGATTCCCGCTACAGATAATCGTCCGGGCGAGGATGCGTATACACCAGGCGACGTTGTAACCATGATGAGCGGCCATACGGTAGAAGTGTTGAATACGGATGCCGAAGGCCGAATGATCTTAGCCGATGCTTTACATTATGCAAAAAAATATAAGCCGCAATTAGTCATGGACTTCGCCACGTTAACCGGTGCTGCAGCGGCGGCCATTGGCACGTATGGTATCGTTTGCATGGGAACGGCGGAAGAAAAAGTAAAAGCAGAAATCCGTCAGGCTGGCGAGAACGTGTATGAGCGTCTGGCAGAGTTCCCTTTCTGGGAAGAATATGACGACCTGATTAAATCAGATATTGCAGACATGAAAAACATTGGCGGCCCTGCCGCGGGGGCAATTACCGCGGGGAAATTCTTAGCCCGTTATACCGATTACCCTTGGATGCATTTCGACATCGCCGGACCGGCATGGCAAGCAGCCCCTTCCTCCTACCGCGGAAAAAACGGCACCGGCATAGGCGTTCGAATGTTATTCGAGTATTTCAAGAACATATAATTCGATTCAAAAGACATTTCATTTTCATACACCACCACGTTACTTTTATAACTTAAACTCCCGATGAGCAACAACGAAACAGAAGGACAGATCAAGATCGGTATCACCTGTGGTGATGTAAACGGCGTAGGATTAGAAGTAATCATGAAAACGTTTTTAGATGCACGGATGCACCAAATCTGCACACCAATCATCTATGCCAGTAATAAACTTGTTTCGCATCAACGCAAATTATTGAACCTCGTCGATTTCCAATATCAGACAATTAAATCGAGTAGCGAAGCGATTCTTCGCAAAACGAATGTGGTCAACTGCTGGGAAGAGGACGTAGTTGTGGATTTCGGAAAACCATCCGAAATAAGCGGTCAATTTGCTTTTCGATCGCTAGAAGCTGCTATCAAAGACTTGAAAGATGGTCACATTGATGCATTGGTCACTGCACCTATTAACAAGAATACCATTCAAAGCAAAGACTTCAACTTTGCCGGTCATACAGAATACTTCGCCCACCAATATGGCGTAAAAGAACCATTGATGTTTCTGGTGAGTGACCGACTAAAAGTGGCTCTCGTGGTAGGACATGTGCCTATAAAGGATGTGAGTAATCATCTTTCCGTAGACAAGATCGTTTCCAAGTTGAAGACCATGACGCAGTCGCTAAAGCGCGATTTCGGCGTACGTAAACCACGCATTGCTGTGTTGGGCCTCAATCCACACGCCGGTGATAATGGCCTCATAGGAAAAGAAGAGCAAGAGATCATTCAACCCGCTATCAAGAAGTGCTTCGATGAAGGCATGTTCGTTTATGGGCCTTATGCAGCCGATGGGTTTTTCGGCTCAAGCGCCTACGATCAATTCGACGCAGTGCTAGCGATGTACCATGATCAAGGACTTGCACCATTTAAGGCGTTAAGTTTCTCGTCGGGTGTTAATTTCACCGCAGGCTTGCCGATTGTACGGACCTCTCCCGACCATGGCACTGCCTATGATATCGCAGGCAAAGGCACTGCCAATGAAGGCTCCATTCGCGATGCCATCTATTTAGCCATTGATATTCTACGCAAGCGCGAAGAGTTCGATCGTATCACTGCAAATCCGTTGGCCTTTTCAAAGCAATCCAGAGAACGGGAATAATTCTCAGTAAGTAGATTTCCGCTAACGTAAAGCGTTGAATGCATGCTTCTCTAACTAATTTTTTTGTCCAGGATGAGAAGTAGCACTACCATTGAAATGCGTTGATAGCATTTCTTGGTTTATTACTCCACGGCCAATTTCTTGATAAACTGACGCGACGCTGCGGTAATTGATAATTGATAAACGCCTTTGGATAGCCCTTGAAGGTCCAGCAACATTTCTTGCTCGTCAACATGGTACTTAACGATAACGGCTCTTCCAGTTGCATCGTAAAGCGTGATGTTCTGAATATCCTCACTGCACCGAACCATGCACCGATCACTGGCTGGGTTAGGGAAAACCTCGACTTGTTCATTCGATGAAACTACTGCTATACCTGTGCTGATAAATGTGTTTGGCAATGGGTTCAAATTGCTTGGGGTACAACCCAGCTGCGAATACAAGAAATTACTGACGAACTGAACCGTAGTATCCATGTAGGAGGTATTGGACAGGTAAGGCACGTGATCCGAACCGAAGTAGGTATACATGACATTGGGAAGGCCAATCAAATCAGCATACTCGTTAATGGCATAACTTCCATCAACTACCATTAACGGATAAGCACCAAACAAATAAATAGTAGCCGTACTATAAGGAACTACCTGATCGGCTGTTCCGTGCATGCTACAAAGGGGCTCATCCGTTGGGTGAATATAGGTCTTGTTGCCGAGTGCTCCACAAAGATTTACCACAGCAGAAACATCTGAAGAATAACCAGGATTACCACTGTCACCTTCCAAATTTCCTAACGCAACCGTATCGATATCTGCAGGGATTTCGCTTACTTCATCCAAGTACGCTAAGTGCATCGCCGTAAAAGCCCCAGCCGAACTTCCGCCTGCAATCACAAGCATTGGGTCAATTTTATAGATGTTGGCAGTAGCAGCATCCTTGCGGAAATACCGAATGGCTGCTTTCATGTCTTGAACTGCACGATAAACCGCTTGAGTAGCTCCTTGTTGATTGGCAGGAATCGGAATTCCCAATCGGTAATTGATCGAAGCGCAAACATATCCACGCTTGGCAAATCGGTTACACAAAGCGACCATGTCGTTATCAATCTTGGTCCCGGTCACAAAACTACCACCGTGTACCCATACAATTAGCGGACGCATCAAAGCGGTATCACCCGTCGGCTCGTAAATATCCATGGTTAATTGAGTGATGAAACCGGACGAATTGATGTTGGAGCCATAGGTCACGTTCGATGTGGTGGTCACCGCTGAAAACACTTCCGTATCATACCTTCCGGAAGCACAATCAATAATTGTTTGTGCATTGGTCGACAATAGACAGAAAAACAGGAAGAGGAAGGAGTAGGTCTTTTTCATGGCGAAAATTTACGGCTAAAATCGACACGAACGAAAAAAGGGCCGCCTTTTCGGGCGACCCTTCTAAAAATAAATGGATAAGGTATTAGTTAACTACCAGCTTCTTGGTCACTTCACCAGCATCGAAACCGATTTTAACTGTATAAAGTCCTCTTGAAAGATCCATACCGCGGAAAGAGTAAGATGCTTTTTCCCGAACACTGATTTCACGAATCAAACGACCGCTAATATCACTCACACGAATGTATTGAGGTTCACCAGCTACTTCACGCAAATCAACCGTGAATTCTCCATTGGACGGATTGGGGAACACAGATACTTTAGCTGCCTCTTGCTCGATGTTGTTTACACCGGTCAACAATCCAAGACAATACACAATGCGAGGATTCACATAATTTTGAATCGTATCGATGTAGGCAAGGGCTTTCGCTTTTGACATATCAGGATTGGTCGCCAAACCGTTCATGTAAGCTTGGGTACCTGCAGCAGCCGGCTGGCCAATAACTTGTGCGAACAAGGTCAAGGAGGTAGAATCATACCACTCCCATGGACCAGACTGAACGAAAGGATCAGTGTTGAATGGATACAAACCATCCTGACCACCGTTCATCATGTTTGCCTGTTGAGTGTATGGATCCGTAAAACCAGCATTGTTGAAGCAATTGTTGTTACCATAGGCATTTGCAGTAGCTACTGCAACTGCACTTCCACTTACATCAACAACATATTGTGGCGGCTGAGTAGGAACGTATACCGGACCATTGCCAAATGGCGCAAAAGGATCGCCCGTAACGTGGAACGCTACAAGAGGCGCATCACCAGGAGACATCCAGGTACTATCGCCCAGTGCGCCTCCCATGTTAAAGACAAAACTGACGCGGTTATTGTAACCCACGTGGTTATTCGGATAATTAACCGTGGTGTCACCACCATAGCCATCCCAGTCGCCCCAAATCTGAGGAATTACATAGGACTGTCCAGCAACGAACCCGTAAGAAGGATTGGATGAATTAGAAATAAATTTAGGCAAGTAAAGTTCACCTACATTATCCACGGTTGCATAACCCATGGCCACGTAACCACCAGTACCTTGTCCGCCTAGAATGATGTTGGCAGTATCAACACGAAATGGATTACCATTCACTGTTGCTTCTTCCCGGAAGTAGCGTACACACGCCTTTGCATCTTGCATCGCACGGTACACCGCCTGAAGGAGTGATCCAGTGCGGACATCCTGGTCTGAGCTGACCGGATTCCAGCCGAGACGGTAAGACATTGCCGCCACAACATAACCGCGACGTGCAAACTGTTTGCACATTTCAACTACAGTACTGTCGTAACGACTACCTGTAGGATTGGCGTTAATGACCGGAGGAAGAAAGCTCCCCGTGTGCATATAAATAATTAATGGACGTTCAGCTTGTCCGTCGCCGGCAGGCTCATACACGTCCATGGTGAGGTTCTTCATTACAGGAGCACCTGTCAGTACTTCCTTGTTCATTCCATAGACTACACTGGGAGTTACTTGAACGGATTGGAATACCTCGTTCAAATAACGCTGAGCGCTGGCGGTCTGCACAATGGCAAGCAACGCAAACGCCGATAACATGGCGGGTAAAAATTTTCTCATGACGGTTGATTTAGTTTCCCGTAAAGCTACAGAAATTCCTTCACGCGCAAAATGTCAACCGCCTGAACTTGGCCATCAATTATTCAATGCTACAAGAATGGAAAAATAGGCCATTCGGCCAACCAGCGGACCGCCAAAAACCTCATAATGAAGGTTATTCATAAGGTTAGTACATCCTACCTTAAAGGTCGATTTCATTTTGGGAACTCGTTTACTGACCTGCGTATCGACCAATCCATAGCTTTCGATTTCGCCACTGAACTGGGGGGAGCCTTCAAAAAGAAATCCCTGTACCCATTTGTAATTGACACTGAATCCGAAATTCTTGACTTCCAATTTATTGAATAATGCGGTTTCAATGTCACGGCCACTAAGGCCTATGTTAAATTTATGCAGCGGTGTATTGAATGCCGGAATCAGGGGGTCGTCTGAGCCACGCTTGTCCAATTGGTTCCAGGAATAATTTCCGTTTACCGTCAGGAATTTTCCAACGAAATAATTAAGTCCAATGGAGAAACCTTGCGTGTTAACCAGGTCTTCGGCGTTACTGGCAATTCGAAACACATTGTATACCGTCAACTCATAGGTGTTGAAAATAGTCTTTGAAAGATCCGCGTCCACACCAATACGATAACCAATGAAATCGCGGTAGATACTGTAATAATAATTCGCATCGAGGTATAGTTTATTAAACAGGGTAGCGCGGTATCCCAATTCAAAGGTTTTAACTTTTTCAGGTCGTACAGGATCGAGGTTGAAGAATTGTAAATATTGTGGCTGATTTCGATTGTCGAAAAAATCGCCCACAGATCCTGGAGTTAACAACGAATCATACCCCGTTGTATTACCAATCAGGATTGCCCGACCCACATTGTAATATAAATACTGGTCCGTAAGTGTGGGATTGCGAATGGCGGAGGAGAATGAAAAACGGAGAACGTTATTGGCATTGGGAGTATAGACCAGTGACGCTGCCGGTGAAACCAATGGATCAAAATTTTGATTTTTGTCAAAGCGAAGCGTCGCACTCAACTTCAACTTGTCTTCCAAGAAATTTTTATCGGCACCTGCATACAAACCAAATTCAGAATTAGTAATCATTTGTCCGGAGGTATCGCTGAAGATTGTCCCTTGGGAATTTGGATGGTACATGCGATAACTTCCGCCCAATCGGGCTCCTGAAAGTCCTTTCACAGTTAACAAGTACTCCCCTTGCACATGGTACAAGGCAGACTTATCGTAGAAACGGGACCCCCCTTCAGAAAAAGATTTGCGAGAAGTAATGGAAGAGAACGCCGAATCGAAGCGAGCTGTTCCTGGCGCGAAGTAAGGGACAAAGTCTCGGTTAGGATCACTGAACGCATCAGCATACGCGCGCGATAAATCATGATACTTGGTTAGTGTATCATAATAGTTTGTCATCAGAAATGGATTGATGGCCGTCAGGTATTCCTCATACGTTGGATAATTGGAGGATTGCGGATACCCCGGTAATCCACGCATTTTATTGAACACGCCGTTGGATGACCAATAATTACGATAGTATTCACTCCAGAATTTATCCGGCTTAGACGCTTGCTGCAACAGCAATGCTGTAAAAAAGGCGTCGTACGAATCACCAGCATCTTCGTTGGTGGCATATGCTCGGATGAAGAACTTATCCTGCTGACGGACTTCGACACGGTTTTGAAAAAAGAGAATATCTTTCAGACTATAACGGTTGTCCCCCTGGTAAACGGTAGTGCCTGTTCCAAAAGAACTCGACAGGATGGCCTCCACCTTACTATTCAACTTGTAATGAAATGCAGCACTGGTCTTGATGTTTTGCGTGTTGTAATCGACGAGATCCTTTTCACGGTAACCGGTGCGGTAATAGGTCATCAGCCCTGGATTGGTAGCTGGCTGACCATTGAAATTACTGGTAAGATAATATTCATCACCATAAATATTGACGGCATCATACCCTCCAGGATTGTTTACGCCATCGGGTGATTGAGGAGTAGGATTCATATTATCCGCTTCCCAATCGTTGGCTTTTAAGGCAAATATATTCAGCTTATATCCGAATTTATCTTCGCCTCGTTTGTTTTTAAACACCTGCGCCCATCGGATGGATGTCTCCAATAAGTTGCGTTCACCAACTTTGGCGGAAACTTCAAGTCCAGGTTTTACAAACGGACTTCGTGTCTGAATATTAATAACCCCGTTGAATGCATTCGGTCCATAAAACGCCGTACTCGCTCCTGCAACGAGATCTACTTTAAGTACATCCAGTTCCGGTGCGCCTAAAAAATTCCCCAAGGAAAAATTCAATCCAGGCGATTGATTGTCGACCCCATCTATAATTTGCAAAGAACGTACGGGAGAGGTGGAATTAAATCCGCGTGTGTTGATAACGGTGAAACCTAGCGAAGCCGTTGTAAGATCAACACCTTTGAGTGACCCCAATGCCTGATAAAATGACACCTGTGGCGATTCCTTGATGGCAATGATATCCATGGATTCAACGGTCAACGGGGCCTCTTTTTGCTTTTCAGAAATTCGACTTCCAGTGACCTCCACACTTTTTAATTCAACTTCCTTGGAACGCATTTTTACCATGACCGCTTTAGAAAAATCGGTGACCGTAATTTCCTGCGGAGAATAACCTACATACGAAAAAACCAAAACAACAGGTGGTTGGCGGTTAGGCTCAAATTCAAACTTGCCATCAATATCGGTAGAAGCACCGATGGGTGTCCCTTTCAACGTAACGACAGCCCCAATGATAGTTTCACCAGAAGCTAGATCACGAACAACACCACTGACTTTCTGAGCGGTTGTTGTCATAGTGCTGACACAAACAGCACAAATAAGAAGGAATAACCGGAGTCGGTAATAGTAAAGCTTGTTCATCCTTTCAAACCTACTTGAAAGGAATCAAATTATAAAACGCACCAGTAGGATTTTATACACAATGCCGTCAACCCATGGTGATCATCACCTGGTTCTTTTCGACTTTATCGCCTTTGGCAACGGCAATTTTTTTGATCATACCATCCGAAGCTGCTTTGATAATATTCTCCATTTTCATCGCTTCCAACACAAGAATTGGATCCCCTTTAGCAACAGGCTGCCCTTCGGAAACAAGGATATTCAAAACTAAACCGGGCATCGGAGCCTTCAGATCATTGGCCTTTTTTCCGGCAGTTCTATCAATTCCCATCTCGCGAAGCAGTTCGTCATACTTATCGCGAACCTGCACTTGAAAAACAGCATTATTCACCTTGATCGTAAACAACTTCTCTTCCGTATTAACATGCAGTACTTCTGCTGTGTAGGAGCGATTATCACGGATTATATGAAAGCGATCTTTCTTAAATTCGATGATATCCGCATCAAACGATACGCCGTTAATGCTGTTTTTGGCGCCCTCGGACTCAATTCCGAACTCTTGGTTATTAATGTAAGCCTTATACATAATCCCTCCAAAGATACGTCAAAAGCTTCAAATTAATGACGTGTGGAATCATGTACCCGTTCCCCTTATCTTTGAAGCAAAAGACCTACTTCCGTGCGCACACTCCTTTCTCTTTACCTGGCTTTCTTGTTTTTTTCCTGCGGAACCTCTCGGCTTTCGACAGATGGAACCACTACCCCACCTCCCACTGCAACATCTGCCGAACGAATTGCCCATGAAGGTTACCGGGCTACCTATTCACAACCAATCGATTTACTTCATACCACTTTGCGGTGCATACCTGATTGGACAAAGAATCAATTGCTGGGGAACGCAGAGATACAATTGAAAGCGCACTTTGCTCCTATCGATAGCATTGAATTAAATGCCCGCGGAATGGCCATTCTCAGGGTCGGTTATCGCCTCAACGAACAGCGCTTTGATTCCATCGCCTTCGAATACGATAGCACTCGGATAACATTTAAACTGAAGGAGCCGCTACATCGCTCCGACACCTTGATGGTAAACATTGACTACATCGCCAAACCGGATGAACTGAAAGTTGGCGGCAGCGATGCTATCAACAGCGACAAAGGACTTTACTTCATTAATACCGACGGTAAAAATCCCGTTAAACCCAAACAACTATGGACTCAAGGAGAAACGGAATCCAATTCCGTTTGGTTTCCTACCATTGAATCTCCTGCACAAAAAATGACCCAAGACATTTATCTGACAGTTGACACTTCACTGATCACTCTTTCCAACGGCTTGTTGCTAGCCACTATCGTAAATGGAGACGGTACAAAAACAGACCATTGGAAACAATCGCTTCCAGCTGCGCCTTACCTCACCATGATCGCTGTGGGCCCCTTCAGCGTGGTGAAAGATTCATGGCGTGGAAAAGAAGTCAGCTATTACCTCGACAAACCCTACGAAAAATATGCGCGCAAGATTTTTGGAGAAACGCCCGCCATGATCGAATTTTTTTCCAATCAGCTGGGTGTCGAATACCCCTGGGAAAAGTATTCACAAGTGGTAGTCCACGATTATGTTTCCGGCGCAATGGAAAATACTACCGCCACTGTTCATGGAACCAATATGCAGCAAGATCCACGCGAAATGCTAGATGGCGATTACAGCGACTATATATCACACGAACTTTTCCACCATTGGTTTGGAGACCTTGTCACGTGCGAATCCTGGAGCAACATCACCTTGAACGAAGGATTTGCCAATTACAGCGAATACCTATGGCGCGAACATCGTTATGGCAAAGAAAATGCAGACTGCTATTTTCAAGGAGAGATGAGCGGCTACCTATCCAGCGCTAAACGAACCGATCCGCCGCTGATTCGTTTCAATTACAAAGATCGTGAAGATGTATACGATGCTATTTCCTACAACAAAGGGGGCCGCGTCTTACACATGTTGCGAAAGGAAATCGGCGACACTGCTTTCTTTGCAGCGCTAAAAGATTATCTCACACGTAACGCGTACCAAAGTGCGGAGATTCATGACTTGCGCAAATCCTTTGAACTTATTACCGGACAGGATCTAAATTGGTTCTTCAATCAATGGTTCATGGATGGCGGACATCCTTCCTTGAAATTCTCCTATCAATGGATTGACTCTTCAAAAATAATGGAGGTGAACATCGAACAAGCGCAAGACCTATCCAACAATTCGTTGTATCGATTGCCAATTAGCGTAGACATCTATTTGCAAAATCAGATTCTGCACGAAAGTATTGTCATCGAACGACAAAAAGAAACTTTCCGTTTCCCTTTGCGCGAAAAACCACAACTGATCAATACCGATGCAGACAAGGTAACGCTCTGCACTAAAAAAGACAATCACACCCACGAAGAATGGCGTTACCTGTACGAACACGGGCCGCTATACATGGACCGCTGGGAAGCCATTGCCGCCATTTCAAAAGATTACAAATCGAATTCGCCGGATGCCACATTAATGGCCAAAGCTATCAATGATCCGATTGAAAAAATTCGTATCCAAGTCATTGATAACATTGGTACACTTGCCAAAAAAGATAGCGTCAACACGTTGCGTACGCTGCAGCAAAAGGCCGTTAGCGATTCATCTTCAGCTGTTCGCCGGGCAACTCTTAAAGCATTGAAAAAATATTTTTCCTACAGCGCCATTAGTGAATGTGTAAACAACTGCATCAACGATAGCTCCTACGATGTGGTAGCAACCGCTTTTGAAATCATCGCCGCGAATGACTCTTTGACTGCTGTAAAATATGCGGGACGATTGGAGAATGATTCGGTGGGCACTATCCTGAGCGTAGTAGCCGAATTTTATGCCAATGATAGTTCAGTAGATCGAAATGACTTCTACTGGCGCGCCATATTACAATCCAAAAGTTGGGAACGATTTACTATTATTAAAGCATATGGCAAATATCTTACGTCGCAAAAAGGTGAAATTCTTGAAACCGGTATTCAACATTTGATGAACTACTGCGACTTTACGTCGATGCGGTTTGCAAAATCATCCGGTGTCTCAGCATTGCGAAGCATTCATGCTTTTATCAGTACTCATGGCGGCCGAGGATTAAGTGACACGTCACAAAACGAACTGAAAGCCTGGCTGGACAAAAACGATCAGGGAAAATCTAGCGAATAGCATGTTCCACCCATCGACCAAACTCTTTTTTATAGTTTCATTAGTACTGTGTCAGTTACGACCCATTCTTTCTGAGGCAATACCTGCTGACAGTTCACGAGGAAGTTGGGGTACAGATGTTCGTACTAGCTACGGATATCTCATCGCCCACCGCGAGGCATTAATGCCCTTGCAGGAACAACATCTTTATTCTGCCGAACTATCCCTTTTTAAAACCACAAACGGACGCTCCTCGTGGGAAAGTAATTTCCTCTATCCAGAGCAAGGAATTCACCTGGCACTTATTAATCCTGGAAGCCCTGATAAATTAGGAACAGCTGTTGCCCTTTATCCCTACCTGGATTTCCCGTTGCTGCACGATCCCAACAGCGCATTATGGTTTCGGTATGGAATGGGCATCGGCTACATCAAACGCATCTTTAACCCAGTAGAAAATTACAAGAATGCAGCTATCGGTTCGCACCTAAACGGTGTGATCCACTTCGATGTTCAATACCGCAAGACATTCAATGCAAGCACATCCGGCGAAATAGGTATTGGTCTTACTCATTTTTCAAATGGTAGCATGAAGATGCCCAACCTTGGAATTAATCTTCCTGCCCTGAATATTGGCTTGCGACATTACTTTGGAAAAAAGTCTACACTGGCAAAAGACACCTCTGCCGTCTCGTGCAAGCAAGGCAGCATCACTGCTTATGGCGCCATCGGCTTCAAAGAAATATATCCTGCACTCGGAGAAAAATATCAAACAGGTACTCTTAACGGACTCTACCTATTTACCAACGCTCGCAAAAGCGACTTTGGGATTGGAATGGATTTATTCTATGATAATTCCTTGGCTATAAAGGAAGGCCGAGAAACAGGAGACACATCGACCGCTGCGAATTTCAGACCCGGTATTTATGGAGCCTATCAATTGCGCGTGGCAGCAATCGGATTGCTATTTAACCTGGGATTCTATCCATACACACGCTTTAAAGGCGACGGAAACTTCTATCACCGAATCGGGCTGAGGTACTATTTTGATAGGTACTTCGCATGCGTGAATTTAAAGACACACTATGCCCGTGCCGACTTTATTGAATGGGGCATTGGCCTGAATCTCGGTAAAAATAAAAAATCGTCGTCCGGAAATGAATAAACCTTTAATGCTCAGATCCTGCCTGCTGTTGCTGTTAGCATTCCTACTGTTTACAAGTTGTAACAAAGACCATTTGTTCGACTGGACCAAGAGCACTGGAAAAATAGTAACCGAGCTCCGACCATCTGGCGACTTTCAATCGCTTTACCTAGAAGATGATGTTGATGTGGTAGTCTATACCGACACGACGACATTTGTACGTGCCACTGCCGGTCAGAATATACTCGACGGCATCATCACGGAAGTAATTGATGGAACACTGCACATCCGGAATGAAAATCGGGCGAATTGGGTCCGAAGTTTTAAATATAGTTACACCGTCGAAATCGGCATGTCCCAACCACTATCGATACTTTATTATGGATCGGGTAAATTGACGTTGGAAGATACTATTCGTACCAACGATTTTACCTTCGACTGCTGGAACGGGTCTGGCACAATTAAGTTGTTGCTAAATACACAAACATCGCATCTGAACATTCACATTGGTCGTTGCGATATCACTGCAACTGGTCGATCACAGGTATGCTATTTCTACCAAAACGATACCGGCATCATCACAGCATCAAATCTACAAACCGACTTCTGTTATTTACGAAATAGTGGTACCGGAAATTGCTACGTAAACGTCACCAAAGAACTTGGTGTAGAAATCCAGCATACCGGCAACGTCTATTATCGTGGAACTCCTTACAAGATTGATCAGCAGATTACCGGTTCGGGGAAACTGTATCACGAAAATTAACAGGATCAGTACAGATAAAATACCTGTGTTCCACATTTTACAGTAGAAGAGCGCATCGGCTTATCCTTTAAATTAATTCTTACCCGACATTCTGCTCGTACCATTCATCGGTTGAAAGTGGTCCATTTAGAGCAGCTTCAACAGCGAGTTCATCGCAACGGTTATTCTCTTTATTTGTAGCATGGCCTTTGACCCACACAAACCTAACCTGATGTTGACGGTATATTTTCAAGAATCGCATCCATAAATCTGGATTGGCTTTTTCATGAAACTGCTTCTTCTCCCAACCGAACAACCATTTTTTTTCGACAGCATCCACCACATACTTGGAATCGGAATAGATTGTAACGTGACTGCCCGGGTTTTTAAGCGACTCCAAGCCCACGCAAACACTCATCAATTCCATACGATTATTGGTAGTCAAGCGAAAGCCTTCAGAAATCTCCTTGCGGTGTTGTCCTGAAAGCATCACCACTCCGTAACCGCCAGGTCCGGGGTTTCCACGAGATGAGCCGTCCGTATAAATAGAAATCAAAGTGCGGATGTGCGTTTTTTAGGCTTCAAAATAGTATTAAGTCAACCGTTAGTTAATAATCCCGCCTAACGCTGCTCCCACTTTGGCAAATGCTGCAATGGCCTGATCCAAATGGTGCCGTTCATGTCCGGCAGATATCTGCACGCGGATACGAGCATTTCCTTTCGCTACGACCGGATAAAAGAACCCAGTAACATAGATACCTTCCTCCAAGAGTTGTGCAGCAAATCGTTGTGCCAATGCAGCATCGTACAACATGATGGGAACTATAGGATGAATACCCGGCTTGATGTCAAAACCAGCCTTGGTAATTCCTTCGCGAAAATAACGGGTGTTGTCCCACAATTTATCGCGCAACTCGGTGGTCTCGCTCAGCATGTCAATGACAGCAATGGAAGCCCCAACGATACTAGGCGCCAATGAATTTGAAAATAAATACGGACGGGAACGTTGACGCAGCAGCTCCACAATTTCTTTTTTAGCTGAAACAAATCCGCCCATAGCACCGCCAAGAGCTTTGCCTAAAGTGCCAGTAATAATGTCGATGCGGCCCATAACAGCATGATGTTCATGAGTTCCACGGCCCGTCTTGCCCATAAAGCCAGAAGCGTGGCACTCGTCAATCATAATTAACGCCTTATACCGATCAGCGAGGTCGCAGATTTTATCCAGTTGCGCAATGGTACCATCCATACTAAAAACACCATCGGTCACAATAATACGATGTCGGAGATGTTGCGTATCCTGCAAGCACTTTTCCAACTCTTCCATGTTGTTATGCTTGTAGCGGAAACGTTGTGCCTTACACAAACGGACTCCATCGATGATGGAAGCGTGGTTGAGTTCATCCGAAATAATAGCATCCTGATCATTGAATAGTGGCTCAAAGACTCCGCCATTCGCATCAAATGCTGCCGCGTAAAGAATGGTGTCTTCCGTACCAAGAAAGTCAGCAATTTTCTGCTCAAGCTCTTTGTGTATGTCTTGTGTGCCACAAATGAAGCGCACGGAAGACATTCCATATCCATGCGTATCAATGGCACGTTTCGCTGCTTCTACCACTTTAGGATGTGACGAAAGTCCCAGGTAATTATTTGCACAAAAATTAAGCACTGGCTTGCCGTTGGCCACGATTTCAGCCCCTTGGGGTGTGCTGATAATCCGTTCTTGCTTGAAAAGTCCTGCGGAGCGAATCTCTTCCAACTCATGGGTCAGTACCGGATGTAATGTATCGTACATGGTAAGTAGTTTTAATGGATCGAAAATCGATTTTTTTCTTTTACCTGCAGCACATTACCCTACTAAGTTTTCAGCGTGTCAAACCGCTCGAAACAGTTTTCCGGGTTCCGTTTTAACCAATCCCATGAATTCCAATTCTAACAACATGGCTGCGGTCTTCCCAACCGCCAACTGGCATTCCCACGATAATTGGTCGAGGTGTATAACACCTGACTTATGAAGTATTTTCATAAGAGCAAGTTGAGCTTCATTCAGATCAGGTAGAATGCGAAGTTGAAGCTGCTTGGACTCTTCAGTATCAATGGATGAATGCCAATTCAAACTTTCAATAATTTGTTCTGCCGACTCCACAAGTAACGCTTTGTGTGTTCGTATCAATCGATTGCATCCGGCCGAATACGGGTCATCCGTTCGACCCGGATATGCAAATACATCGCGATTGTATTCGTTAGCGAATTCTGCCGTAATCAGGGCTCCGCCGCGATCAGCCGACTCAATGACAATGGTTGCATCAGACATACCAGCGACAATCCTGTTCCTTGCCGGGAAATTATCCCGTTCTGGTTGTGTAGCACTGGGATATTCCGTCAATAGTCCGCCGCATGACAACATCTTTTCAGCCGTGGAGCGATGCGCTGCTGGATAAATGCGGTCAAGTCCATGAGCCAGCACACCAATAGATGGAATACCTATTTTTAATGCGGACTTATGGGCGGCGATATCCACACCATAGGCAAGACCGCTAACCAACAATACACCGTACGATTTCAATTCTTGTATAAGTCTTTCAACAATCTCGCGTCCATACGGAGTGATATTTCGCGTTCCGACAATGGCCAACACGTGGGCCGTGTTCAACGATTCACTGCCTTTATAATAGACTACCAGCGGAGCATCTGCACATTGCTTTAATCGGTAAGGATAATTACTGTCCTGGAAAGAATGAACCCGTATATCGTGACGTTGAAGAAAGAACCACTCCGCTTCTGCGGCATCACGAACTCGTGCGTGCACAATAGCAGCTGCTCGCTCAGGACCAATACCAGGAATACGCTCCAACTGGTGCTTCTTTTTCTTAAATACCGCTTGTGCAGAACCACAATAAGCAATCAATTGTCGGGAAAGGATAGAACCGATTCGTGGCAAAAAAGAAAGTGCCATCAAATACACTAATTCTTCGTCGGGTGCCGCTGTGGCCGTTGTTTGAATGCTCATTTACCCTACTGCCTGAGCAGCAAAGGTATGGAGCAAGCATATTCTGGAATTTTATTATATGCGGTAAAAGCTACCGATCATTGTAGTTGCTTTTGAAAATGTTCTTCATACAACCGATGAACAATTCCATCCGCTAATCCAATCTGCGGAACTATTACTTCGGGTATTTTTGCCGCCTTCATGATTCCCAGAAAAATCTTAGCTGCCGGCACAATTACATCAGCACGATCCGGATTCAGTTCCCACACATCAATTCGTTCATCGACCGTCATTACTTTTAATTCGTCGTAAAAAGCTTTCAACAAATCATAGGAAATCGGTCGATCCTTTTTCCCAAAAATTTTATAAATCTTATTGATATTACCGCCAGATCCGATCGCTGATTTTATCGAATAATTGGCCGTAACGTTCTTGACCCAATCTTTAAGCTCGTCCCAACACTCACGTGTAATGGATCCCTGAATCCATCGAATAGTTCCGACATTAAAGGAGCGACTGGCGATACAATGGCCTTTTTCGAAAAGGGTCACTTCAGTACTGCCACCACCAACATCGATGTACAGGTAATTGGCATCACGCTCTAAATGTTGCTCAACATGATTGCTATAAATCAGTTCCGCCTCCTCTTTGCCAGAAATGATATCGATATCTATTCCACAGGCTTCTTTCACTGCAAGCGCCAATTCCCTTCCATTGCGTGCCTCACGTAGCGAAGCAGTAGCACAGGCTCGATAAGCAATCGGATGGAAGACTTCGATAAGTAATTTGAAGGCCTCCATCGTTTTGATGAAGCGTTTTGAACGCTCGGCAGAAATTCCACCCTGACTAAATGCATCTTCGCCCAAACGTAACGGTATCCGTATCAATTCAGACTTATTGAAATGCAATTCGCCATGCTCCTCAACGACATTGCATAGCAAAAGCCGCACGGCATTCGAACCAATATCTATTGCAGCAAATCGTGTGAGTGAATCTTTTCCCAAGCTACTGAACTGTGTAATTTTGAAACTAATTTCGGATAATCTGGAAAGTTGTCAAAATGATCAACCCTTCCAAATGCTATGACTTATCAACCTCTGCTTGTACATTATCCGTAGCATCATTCGATTGGCGTCGCAACCAGTCGTAAATCTCCCACTGTGATCGATGTTGTTTTTTTGAATCATTTTTAAAATGAGTATTCGATAATTCCTCATCGATTAAACGAGCCTTGACATTATCATTCAATTGGATTTCCAAGTATTTTACCAATTGCTGCTGAAGCCTTGGATCATAAATCGGAACAGCAACCTCTGAACGATAATCGAGATTCCGATACATCCAATCACCGGAGGAAAGATAATACTGCTCCTCCCCGTTATTACAGAAAACAAAGATGCGGCTATGTTCTAAGAAACGATCAACAATGCTTGTAACACGAATATTGTCACCAATACCTGGCAAACCCGGCACGAGCGAACAGATTCCACGAACAATCAACCAAATCTTCACCCCCGCTCTTCCCGCCTCATATAATTTTTCAATCATTTCGCGATCAAAAAGGCTATTCATCTTCAAGATAATCCATGCCGGCTTCCCTTCCTTGACATGCGCAATTTCCTGATCGATCAATTTCAAAAATCGCTTACGTGTATTAAATGGAGAAACAATGAGATGTTTGTAATGTCCGATCTTGTAATTGTCTTTATAAAAAGCGAACAAACGCTCGACCTCACGGGTAATGCGTACATCGGTAGTAAGTAATGCATGGTCTGTGTACAATTTGGCGGTCTGTTCATTGAAGTTGCCAGTACCGATGTAAGCAAATTGCGTCAACTTACCCTTCTCTTTCTTTGTAATGAGAAACAACTTCGAATGAACTTTTAGCCCTGGCACTCCAAAAATGACTTGTGCTCCTTCTTCTTGCAATCGACTAGCATGAGAAATATTGGTCTCTTCATCAAAACGAGCCTGCAATTCGAGTACAGCTGTCACCTGTTTGCCATTCCGGATAGCATTCACAAGGGCATTGATAACACTAGAATTTATTGCTGCTCTATAAAGTGTAATATATATGGACTGCACCTGAGGGTCAATAGAGGCTTCCCGAAGCAGGTCAATGATTCTTGAGAACGAATGATAGGGGTAGGAAAGTAAAACATCCTTCTGTTCAATAACCTGTAACAAACTACGCTGGCCTTTGAAATCTGGATGCTCCAAAGATTGAATAGGGCGATACGATAAATGCACGCCACCGACATTGGGAAACTGAATAAAGTCTTTGAAATTATGATATCGTCCTCCCGGGGTTAAGTGCTCCGATTTTCGCAATTTAATTTTACGTAAAATGAAGCCAAGTAAATCTTTCGGAATTTCCTGATCGTAGGTCAATCTGACTGGAGCACCCTTCTTCCGTTGCTTTACGCTTTTCTCTACTTTTTCCATCCAGCTTTTAGACGCATCAGCATCAAAGTCTAATTCTGCATCACGCGTAATTTTAATGGTATATCCCTTGGCAACATCGTAATCAACTACCGGAAAGATCTCGTCTATGCAGTATCGTATCACATCGTCCAGCAAGATGATCCGCGTATGATTCTTGTCAGCTGGCAAAACCAAAAATCGAGATACCACATCTGTGGGTATCTCAAGAATAGAATAAGTCTCGTGCTTTTTTTTCTTCTTGCTAAAAAACTTGATTGCAAGATAAATGGACTTATCCTTTAAATAAGGGAATTTAGGGGCACTGGAAACCATAATTGGCACCAGGAATGGTTGGACTTTATCCTTAAAATATTTTCGTACGAAATCACCTTGCAACTTGGTTAACCGTGTCTCGTCAACAATTTGAATATTCTGTTTCGACAATTCCTCAAGGATTGCCTGGTAAATATTCTCAAATCGAACTTGCTCCGAAATAACTTTACGCTGAATTTCTTTAATCAGCTTGCCGGGGTTGATGCCTAGAATCTGTTCGCCACGTCGATCAAACTTCTCCATCCGTCGGATAGTCGCTACCCGTACTCGGAAAAACTCGTCCCTATTACTCGAATTAATCGCTAGGAATCTAAGCCGCTCCAACAAGGGAACATTCGGATCTTCCGCTTCTTGCAACACCCGCTCGTTGAAAGACAACCAACTGATGTCGCGGTTAACAAACGGCAATTTTCTGTGACTCATTCTCCTACTATTTCTTGCGCGCTTTCTTGCGTACCACTTTCTTGACGGCTGGCTTTTTCACGGATTTCTTCGAAACCGGTTTAATGACATTCACCGCTTTTTTCTTCTCTGTCTTCCTGTTCTTGATGAATTTCTTTACCAATGACTTACAGGTAGAGCGTAGCTGTTTGCGAATACTACGTGCAGCAGCTGCATCTTCGTGGGAAAAAATATCTTCCAATGCAACAAGGACTTGCAGTTCCAGCCTTTTCTTGATCTCTTTGCTTTTTTTCATTGATGTTGAATTATTGGGTAAAGAAGGATAAAATGCCTTGATTTTCGCTCTTATATTGAAGGGTTAACAATTATTTAAAAAGACCAACTAGTCCAGTTGACCTTTCAGCTGCTTCGGTGTTGTCATTAAGATCAATTGTGCACCAGCTGATCCGATCTCATGCCATTGGTCTGTTTGAATCTCCAACACAGCAAGTCCACACGTAGGCAAATACAAATCAGTAGTTTTCAATAACGTGTTGAGCAGGTCGGAAATAGAGCTATTGTGCCCAACCAACAACACCGTTTCGTGTCTATTATATAATTCCGATACTACCTTCAAGTAATCCTCTATTCCTGAATCGTACAAGGTGGAGTGCAACTTCAAGCTATTTTGGCTCATCTTCAGCTGCTGCATGACAATTGATGCGGTGGTATACGTTCGAATAGCAGGACTTGCAACAACCAATTCAGGCAGAACTTGCTGATTATGGATAAATTGGCCCATAATGGGTGCATCAGCATAGCCCCGTTCATTTAGTGGGCGGAAATAATCATGTAAGCCTTCAACCTCCCAACTTGATTTTGCATGTCGGAGTAATAGCAAACGTTTCATGATGTTTTTTTTATATACTTCTCAGCTTGAAAATATAAAATATCCTGGGATTTGTAGCTGACAAAAGTAGGCGTATAATTCGTTAATCTCCTTGGAAATTATGAATCCAGCTTCTGCATGAAAATTTACCATTAATAATCCATTCAACGTAAAGATTCAATCCTGCGAATGACTATGATCCTCTACCGAAAAATAGACACTAATTTCACCGTATTTCCATACATAGTCGTGCAATATATTGCATATAATCCGGCAGGTAGATCAGCAACAGAAATGGTGACAGAACCGCTGGGAGCTAACACATCATTTATTTTGATGGTTTCACCATTCATGGAACGTAAAGCCACAGTCAATAACTGATCTGCAGTAACTGTGAGCAGGTCAGATGTTGGATTAGGATATGCAGATATAGAGGGTGTGGTTGCAGCATTTATTCCCGCAGTAGCACCATCAATAACCCGGTAAGAACACGTAGAACCATTTAGATATGCTTCAATAGCATAAAGATCGGTCACCAAAACAGCGCCCGTACCTCCTACTAGGTTCATTCTGATCATAACCACTTGACTATTATCAGGTATTCTTGTCAATGAAAAAGAAGTAAACCGGAAAGTACTGTCTGCAGGATTCAAGTATTGACTGTAGGATAAACTGGTATTTACAGGAATGATGGAATCATACTCAACTGCCGATGAGTTGTATCGGAATGCAAAATCAACCGCATAAATGGTGTCATCAGAATTAAAAAATACTGGAAAATCAACAAAACCAATCCCATAAACGGCTTGAGAAAGGTCGAAATAAATCGTATCCAAGTTATTGATTGTCCGGACTTGCGGCAAACTGTTTCCATTCCGATGATTAGCTTCTTGAGCGAAAAGTAAACCCGTGCATAAAAACAGAAATAATACCAGTGGAGCTGTTATTAAACTAAATGTATTTTTCATTCTTTCCATTTAAAAAATAAAGGTATTGTCCGTAGGTTAATGCGACCTTTCCATACTATTAAACTATAGTAAAGCAAAGGTTAACGGATATAAAAAAACCGGCCCCAATTTCCTGGAGCCGGTCTTGATAATAAGAATTAGATTAACGATTGACTACGATCCTTTCCGTAGCAATGAAGTTGCTATTGTAAACACGCACCATGTAAATGCCTGCTGACAAGCCAGCGATGTTGATCTCCGTCTTTGCAGAAGCAGCAATATTCGCCTGGGAAAGAACAACGCGACCGCTGAGGTCAACCAATTCAACATTAGCTTCTTCCGCTGAAACGATGTTCAACACTTCCGTAGCAGGATTAGGAAACACCAGAACATGGAAAGCATTATTAACGGCTGACTGATCGATGCGGACCGATTCGCCATTTAAGTAACCCTCAACAGTATTCAAATCAGCTGATGAGAATGAACCATTCAACATGGAGAAACGAACCATAGCAACTGTAGCAAAGGAGTTCATTCCTTCAAGACTGCTACTGGTAAAACGCAAAGTTTGATCGTCTGAGTTATAATTCGCCAATCCTTGCATCGAATTTCCTGAAGACAATACAGATTCAAACTTGAGTTTGGATGTATTGAAATTCATTGCAAAGTCGAGCGCATTGACTGTACCTTCACTGATGAAGGATACAGGAACATCCACATGATTTCCAGTTACAACCGCTTTAGAAGCATCTACTACGATACGGTCGTTTCCATTCATACGGAAGGAAGAATTCGGAACAGTCGTGGAATAGTTTCCATTTACGTCTCCAATTAAAATTCCTTTATAGACATCAGGTGTAAGTACAGGACACGAAGTCAAGCCAGAGGAATTAACGGGTAAACAGAATGGAACTACCGGAACACGGCTCTTAGAGAAACCAATACCATCGTCGCCAGGGAAGGTCGTCGAAATACGGTACGCAAAGTTGGTGGTCAAGGTATTAGCCGAATCAACAAACATCCAGTCTTTGGAAGGACTTCCGTTGGATACACCGGATGCGTTATAGTTCCAAGCCTGGCGGAATTCAGGAATGAACAATACCGCACGTTGGTTGACTTGCGATAAGTCGCCTGCTGAAATAACTCCATCCATATTAACATCCATAGCAACAGCCTGATAAACTGTAGGAACAAATGTAGGATCATTCAAAATCATACGACGCACCAAGAAAGCATCAAATCCATTAATGACTGGCTGTACGCTGGTGGTGTTAATGATGTTCTTTTCAATCGTGATCTTCTCACCATCAGCCACGTTGTATTGGAAGACACCTGATGTATCCGGCTGCGTAGAATTCACAGACAGTGATGTACAGGTACTATTGTTTCCATTCACATTGGTGACTAAATATTGATTAGGGTTTGCCACATTGTATTTAATAGGCGAATTATCCAACCAAAAGCGAAGATTACCACGATACAAAGAATCCTTGTACGAAATGTATTTCCCAGCCTCTACCAAACGAGAAGAAACACCTGTATAACGGCTCTCCTGTAGGAATGGAATGGAAACCGCGCCGGTGTCTATGGAACTAAACGTGCTTGTTTTTGTGAATTCAACACAAAATACATTTCCAATACCTGCGAATGAAGTATTTGCTGGGGCAGTCGAGTTAAAAAACAAGGAGATAGTAATGCTACCCGATACTGAATCAATCGCACTGGCAACATCTACATAAGAAGGAGTAATCAAATCACTTGCCACAGTGATTACACCAGTAGGACGCAACTTGGCCGTATTATAGAGCATCGTAACATCATACCCGATAACATTTCTTACCGTGTCAACTGCGCGAACAGGCAAGCAGACCGAACTGTTAGCGCATGGAGCATTGGTAGTAACTACTTTATATGGCAATGCATTCGGATCGATAATATTAACTGTCACAGCCGCAGATGTGGTTGTTGCACCACGATCATCGGTAGCCACAGCTGTAACTAGTGCAGTTCCAATTACGCTGGTCCAAGTGAAAGAAAACGGAGAAGTGTTGTCTGACCCTACTAAGGAGCCATTAACATAAAAACCTACAGAACTCACCGTGCCATTTGCATCAGCCGCTGTAGCCGTAAAAGTTACGTTAGCCGGGAATGTGTAATTGGCTCCATTGGAAGGAGAAGTGATGCTAACAGTAGGAGGTACGTTATTAATGACACTGATACTAACAGCCGACGAGGTCGTCTGAGCACCAAGGTTATCGGTAGCTCGTGCGGTAATGGAATGCGTTCCTAAGGCTGCGGTATACGAAGCAGCATATGGGGAAGTGTTGTCTGTAGAAAGCAATACGCCATCCACGAAGAATTCCACAGAAGCTACACTCACGTTATCTGTAGCAGCGGCAGTAATTGATACTGCATCTCCAACTACATACGAACTGCCTGTGGCAGGTGCGGTAATACTGCAAGTTGGGGGAGGATTGTTAGCTACCGTAATGGAAACCCCTGCAGAAGTTGTCTGAGCACCAAGGTCATCTGTAGCACGCGCAGTAACAGTATGTGAGCCTGCTACACCAACATAGGTTGCAGAATAAGGAGACGTATTATCTACTCCTACAGAAACGCCATCTACAAAGAATTCAACGGATGACACCGTACCATCGGCATCAGCAGCACTAGCACTCAATGTGATTGTTGCTCCGGTAAGAAAACTGGCTCCATTGGCAGGAGAAGTGATGTTTACCGTTGGCGCTTGGTTGGCTGCTCCTAATGTTCCTGTAAGGAATGAAGCAGTCAATTCACTACCGGTTGGATTAGAGAATACGTAGTTCTGTGTTCCACCAGTAGGTGTTCCAATTTGAATGTTCAATTCATAGTGAAGTACGCCGTCAGTGGTAAACTGACCAATACAAACAATATTGGTAGTATCAAGTCCTGTAGCACCGCCTAACGCAGCAATTGAACCGTTATTAGTAGTGAAATTCCCTCCTACCTGACTAGTACCATCGAAAACACCAAGGTCACCGTTTCCAGTGTTGTTGATACCTACGAACGTCACTGCCAAGGGAGTTCCCGCCAGCAAACCGTCACGGGAATTGGTTCCAGTGATTGGGTAGGTGATGGTTGGATCAAAATTAGCCAGAATTGCATTTGCGTTACCTAAGCTACCATCTGTGTCGACTGATTTACGCACAGCGAACTTACCAGAACATCCAGATCCAACAGAAAACCAGGAGTCAATCATGGCTGTGAATTTGCGAATGTTGGTTGCACTAATACTATTAGGTGCTGTACCCCCGTAATTCTCATCGTTGAAGAACGTAGTAGAAGAAGTAATGGTGAGCGGGTGAGCACTTACACCATAAAGGGCTTGAAAATTATAGCCCGGCAACATATCTGCATACAAACGATATGTAACTGAACCTGATGGTAGAACGCCAGCAGCCGACGCAGAGTCGGCAGCATTTGAAACGTAGTATTTTTCTACGATGATGTTCTGGAGTCCATTCTGGGCACGTACTGTCGAAAAAATCGACAGTACGCCCAGCAACAGAAGTAAGGATAATCTTTTGGCTGTATGTATCATAACAATGCTATTCGTCTCTTATTATTGGCAAGACTGATTGAACTTACCGAGTAACTGTAGGAAGTCTACGTTATTCGTTGTACCATCCACGTTAATATCGGTAGGACAATCTTGGGTTCCGTTAACCATACCGAAAATTTGAGTCATGGAGAATTCAGAAAGCCAGTTTTTGCCTGATGGAGAAAATGCGCCACGGTAGGGAGCCGCTGTATAGAAACCATCAACAGGAGCGACCGGACAACCAGTCGTAGAAAGTGCTGGATTAGGGATAGCGTCCACTTGGGTGGTAACTGCGTTGGAGGATGAATTCATCGTCCAAACGTTATTCATACCTGCTACAGACGAAACAGAAATGTTCAAGTCTGTTGTATAGAATTGAGCTGTATCGGTGCTAAGGAATGTACCAGCAGAAGCTGCTGTTGATTTGTCAATTCGAACCGGATAAGTTACACCAACGAAGGTGTTACATTTTACTTTCAGACTATTGGAGCCATTACCGCCAGTATTAGCCCAGTTGTGGTAAGCTTCAAAACCACCAGTACGAGTACCAACAGCTTTAATCATATTCAAACCAAAACGGAAGTTCGTGAAAACAGAATTGTAGAATTCACCTTCTGTAAGCTCTTTCGCTTCAATCGCAGCGATACCAGAGTTATCACTTGACAAATACGATTTGTTATTACCAATAATAGTGGTATTGTAGATAACCGGATGTGAACGAACTAGATTGTTTGATTTCTGATCGTCAGCATCGCACTCAAAACCATTGTCGGCATCAGCGCTGGTCGTGGTATCCGCTGTACTTGTTTTCAATCCAAAAAGGAACTGTGCCTTACCTACCCAACCGTCATCGAAATCGAACATATCATCATTACCAAAGAGCGACGCACAATATTTCAAATTCACTGTACCGCCCCAAAGTTCGATGCCATCGTCAGCACAGCTGATAATCTCGATGTGGTCAATCGTAGTTCCACGTCCAACAGATCCCAAAGAAAGTGCGTTCAATTCACCACCTACTTGAAGGATTGCTCCTGCATGGCGGATAGACACATACCGTAAAATACCTGAGTTATCATTGTCATCAAATGAACCTGTTGTCGTATTTACACCGAACTGGTCTTTGCTATTAGAACTGGAAAATCCTTCGAAGGTTCCGAGTCCGTTAGCCACAGCGATTTTACCATCGCCTACACCAGCTTGGAATGGGCCGTTGTTAGCCAACAACAAGTTGTTAGATGCTTTACCTGCAACACAGATACCGCCCCATTTACCTTTATTGTTGATAGAATAGGTGCCATCCATTGGATCAGCTTCAGCTGTAAAAACAATCCAGCAAGTAGGAGAACCACTTGCAAATATTTTTCCACCCACTTCTACTGTCAATGCTACCGCTGAATCTGCTGTAGAGTAAGCACGTCCTTTAATAACAGTACCAGGATTGATAGTTAATGTCTTTCCGTTAGGAACATAGATCTTCTTGTCCAAGATGTAGGTCTTAGAACAATCAAGAATGGTGTTGGATGCAATCAACTCACCATCGGTTGCTCCACCACTGGTAGCAAGTGTAGATAACAATACGGTTGCACGAGAAGATACCGAAGGACATCCGCAATCGGCACCAAGGTTAGTCTGCGCGAAAGCAGTCGTGCATGCTGTCATTGCCATAGCGGCAATTGCCATTACTTTTTTGAGTGTTTTCATGTTTAAATGAATGATTTAAGGTTGAGTTTGATGAGATTGCTATTTTATAAATACACTTCAAAAATCCTATAGACAATTGAAGCCATCAATAAGTAAAACTTAAGATTGATTTAAAGAATCGTGAACGGAAGTACAACTAAAAGAGAACGAAATGTTAACTGCTGAAAAAGAACAATGATGATCTACCAAATTTTAGATCAAAGTCAATTAGTATAAACCAGTCAGTTCAATCTTTGACACAACGAACACTCATTCCATATCCGGCAGAAACGTGCGAACGGAAAACAGCTGAGGCCTTATAGTCCAAATACCGATACCAACTTTCTACTCCTTGTTGTGGTGTGGATGTCCACCAAAAACCAGCATACGTCAAACCGCCTGGTGTACTATAGCGAGCATCAAACAAACGGCAACCACCAGCCAAGGCTGAAAATGAATACGCATCAGTGGCCCACACCTGTTGGTAACGTGCCCAATAGTCAAGTCCGGTTTTTTTTAATTGATCGCCCTGATTACTACCCCGCCAACCTGTCTTTGAGGCATCAGTACCACTCATGCCCACAAATTGCTCCAGCGTTTTCCAATCTTCGTCCGATGCCACATGCCATCCAGCAGGTGCTAATTGACGTGAATCGCTGACTGCTTTAAAATTATACAACATGCCGGGCGCATTCGAATTCCCTTCATAATAGCAGCAAAGCGGCACCGAATTAGTGGATCCAGCCCAACCGATTGAATCGGTTGAATTCACATACAAAATCGCATCGCCATTGTTGAAGGTACTCACTGCCAAATTCTCGGCCATCCACCATTGATCACCAATCTTGACTGTACGATAGACGTTTCCTTCAACATCTGTCAAGGTGCCGAACTCAGGAGTAACAACACTTGGTTCGTCCTCACAAGAGTTCAGGAATAGAATGAAACTTACAAGAAATAGGCGGAAGCAAGTTTTCATGTTTTTACTCTTTCACAAATAATTTTTTAACGCTTTGAGTCGCACTATAGATGCGCACCACATAAATCCCTGCAGCTAATTCACCTACCGGGAGCAAAACTCTTCCTGCGCCCTGCGAAGCAGCAAATGCAGCTTGCTTACATAGCATTCCTGACATTGAAACCAATTCAACATGATAGGTATCATCAGTGTCCGAAATCCACTGTAATAGTAATTCCGATTGCACCGGATTGGGCAATACCATCAACTCCTGCATTCCAGTTCGTCCGAGATTTAATTGTGGACAAACCACTGCCAAATCCCGATCGTTACAATACCCGGGGTAACAGCAAAGTGACGGTATGTTAAAGTTGGCTGTTGGATCATAATTACAAGCCATCGTATCGGTACAACCCAATACCACCAATGTGCGACATGAGTCAGAATTGCCGCAAGCAAAGGAAGAGGAATACTCCAGGTAATTGGGATCTATACAACCGCAAGACTGCGGATAACGTAGCGTTGGGGCAACCTTTAAGGTGTCAGAATTTGTTTCACCGGCAGCCAATTCAGAAACGTACTTTACTTGCTTGGGAATAGGAACTCCTGGCTCTTCGACAAGTACATTTAAACGAAAACGAAGGTCCCCTGTAGTCGTCAACTGCGCCACTAATACCTGATTTTTCACGGGGTCTTTTCCAGCTACCCCTGAGTTTGCCAATACGGCTCCTGTACTATAAAAAGTATTCCTTGCTACCAATGAGCCAAAAATAGTCGAGTCATCGCCAGTAATCGGATCCAGGAAACCAGCATCCAACCAGTTCGTTGGAATAACTGAAAGTGTATCATTCCCATCAGCAGTAGTGAGTGGAATTCCAGCAGATGGATCGGTGTTGGCTAATAAACCTGAAGAAATCATCGCACTTCCACCGTCGTTGTTACTTCCACCAATAAATGAACCATCCGTATCATCCGCCTTCAATACCCCGAAGTAGGTCTTTGTCGACGATCGAGTCAACTGTCCGATGGTAATCCAAGAATCTAGGGCTACTGTATTTTCACCCAGACGTGTTTTGCTAAAATCTTTCCCAAATGATTGTCCGTCAGCCAAATTGTTAAAGAAATTTTCGGTAGAAGCAAATTCGAGTGGATGCGCATAATCTCCATACACTGCTAACAATTTTGAACCAGGCAATAAGTCAACGTATATACGATAGGTCACAGATCCAATTGGCAATACTCCTCCGGTAATATCGGTCGCATCGTTTCCATCGGAAACATAATAACGCTCAACGATTACGTTCTCCACCTGCGCGGCGGCAGTAAAGCCTACAACTAAAAATAAGATAACCAGGAAACGCATCCTTGACTGTATGTGATTGTTAGAGTTTATAGGCAACGCCAAACTGGAAAATAGTTCCATACTGGAAGTTATCGTAATCCAGATTATATCCATCTTCGTATTTATAAGAACGACGGATTGGCGCATTCAGCAAATCTTTGATTGTCAAACTCAGCGTAAAATGATCGCCGAGCGACTTGGTACCTTTAAGGTCCACTTGATTTCTAGGGAGCTCATAGATATCCGGTATCTCTGCAACATCAGCTGCAATCACGAGACGAGGACCTTGTATGTTGTAACTCAACGTGAATGACAAGCCGTATTTCTCAGGTGTATACGTGAAAATGGCGTTAAATACATACGGTGCTTGTCCGAACATCGGACGACGCAACGTATCCAATGGATAATACGTCTTAACACCTTCACTCAAATCCAGTCGTTTGCGAACAAATTCAGTCTCACTATGAATCAATGATAAATTAGCTCGAACTTCCAAGCGTTTGCCCAACTTCTTGCGACCTTCCAATTCAATACCTGCCACATACGAATGATCAACGTTCTGCCATGTCAATCCAACGGATTTAACAATTTCGATGTGGTCTTTGAACGCCTTGTAAAATAGACTGGCAGATATGTTGTCTGAATTTTTATTGTACAATTCATAGCGCACATCAAAATTGCTGATATGCACTGTCTTCAAATCAGAATTTCCAAATACAAACAAGCGGTATTCGTAGTCAAGTTGTGCAATGTCCGACAATTCACGGATGCTTGGACGGGCAATGGTTCTGCTAAAATTGAAACGAAGGTTGGATGGCGCTTCATCAGAGTCCTTTAAACGATAGATAACATTGACACTTGGCAGGAAATTAGTTTCATTCAATTCGCCGGGATTAGCCAACGGATAACTTGAACTATAAGCACGTCGTGGATCGTTAACTGCATAGCCCAAGGAGTCAAACAACACAACATCTGTGTAAACGGCAGCGCGCTCAATGCGCAAACCACCGGCAATCCTCCAGCGCTCATCAACTTGGAAATCAGTCATAACGAAACCGGAAGCAATTGAACTCCTACCGAAGGTGTGATTGGCAGGATTGTCAAATACGCCGTAGTAGCAATCCAATGTACTATGTTCTACCCCATACATGTCAGTGTAGGTACTCAATCCAAAGTTGGCCGGTGCGAACAACGCATTCAGGTCATTGTCTTTCAAATCCAGCACAGAATAAGGACCCAGGTTGACAAAGTAATCATACTGGTCACTTAACTTATGATTCCATTCATACGAACCGCCTGCCAACAACTTTCGGCTCATTCCTTCCTTGGTAAAGAATGGCATCTCGGCTTTCAACCGATTGTCCCACAAATTATCAGTCAAGTAGCGGTAGTAGCGGTGAATACCATCTCCGATTGCGCCGCCAATCTGATAGGCATCAGAGTTGGGATCGTAGTAGTACTGCACATTCTTAAAATCCGGAGCTACACTTTTACCTGCAGTATACGAGGTGTTGAAATCAATCTTGATTTTCTTAGACGGAATATAATGTTCCGATTTAGCTTGATAGACTAGCTGACGGCGTTGCTCGTAGAACTGACTATTGGTAATGACGTAATTCGTAGGGTCCTGGGTGTCTTTGCTATAACGTACATTATTGACACCATTCAAATTTGGCATCGCCAACACCGAAATCGAATTGTTGGGATTCAATTTCATAGACAAGTTCAACAACGCACTCCAACCATTGCTCTGACGACTAATTTGCTGCTCCGTGCGTGAGGCAACTGCAGGTATGAATTCTCCATTGGAGTCCTGGGCTACCGTAGCACGAGCTGTTGTTGAGGTAGGATCATACACCATGGAGCTAGCATACCGGAAACCGAAAAGATACCCTACCGTCTTTCCAAACAAGGTTGTCTGATTTCCAATATTGAAACTTTGGCTAAAATTGAGTGGTGCTTTTTTATAAAATGTATTCCAATTATCCGAAAATGATTGCCCGGTCGATACCGCTCCGGCGTTCAACGTATTGAATGCTCGATTCTCATAGGAGCCGTTGCTATAGGCAGTTGTTGCAGCACTAACAGCCGATGGGTCGTTAATCAGCGCCGGAGCAAGCAAGCCCAATTGTACCAATCCAAGTCGGTAATAATAATCGCCCACCGGCGTTCCTTCTCCCCAATTTGACTGATTGACACCTAATGAATTATAGTAGGCGCCAAGACCCAGAGCCGTGAGCTCCTGATACTTCATTGGAGTAATGTATGCGACTTGAAAACTGGAGTGATCACGGTCGCGCAACGAATTATCATATCCCAACCAATCGGTACTACTACGTTCAGAGGTAATCACATCTTGAAATGTACTCTGTGTATTGTATCCAAATGTTGTTTCAAATCCTACCGTAAATTTTTCAGGATAGTCTTTGGTCTCCACCGAAATGTAAGCACCTGCCCAGTCTCCCGGAAGGTCAGGCGATTCGGTCTTAGTGATCACGATATTATCGACGAGTCCAGCCGGAAAGAGGTCAAGTCGAATGTTGTTGGTAAATGGATCTAACGTAGGAATGCGCAATCCGTTGAGTGTCGTTTTTACATACCGATCACCAATACCGCGTACCGTAATTAAACCACCGGTAGTAGAAACACCAGAAACACGGGAGATAGCGGCTGTCACCGTATTGTCGCCAGTTTTCTTCATTACATCGGCGGAAATATAATCGATGGATGTAGCCGATTTCTTTTTAATCGTTTCGAAATAGTAATCATTGGAACGTACAGCTTTAGCAGAAATCTCCACTTCTTTCATCTGTTGAGCTGAAGAAAGCAACGTTACATTTTTGATGACAACGCCATTTTTAATTGGCGTGATGGTCTCTTCCAACGGCTGCAGACCAACCATGGTGAAAATCACAACCGGTTGTGGCAGTTCCGGTAATTTCAACGAGTAATTACCATCGAGATCCGTGACCGTGCCAATCGATTTGTTGGATTTCAACACGACTACAGCGCCAGGCAAGGTCTCTCCATTAACGTCTACTACTTTACCACGCAACGTGCATTGCGCTTTAGACACGCCAGCCGCTAGGTAGATAAAAAGGGCGGTGACCAGCAGCGTCCACCGTGTCATTGAATTCATAACGTGGCAATAGAGAATTTGGATCTAATCAAATGTTGCTTAGTACTTGATGAGTTTGCTAACCGAAACTGCTTCGGCTTCTTTCCATACTAAGAAATAAACTCCTGAAGGCAACGAAGAAATATCTACGATTTCCTCGCCGGCAACAGCTGAAACAGTGTTATTGAGCAACGTTTCTCCGCTAACATTTTTTACTTCGTACGTGAGCGCTTGATCATTTGATGCCTCGTGATGAAGCACACGATATTTCCCATTGGAAGGATTCGGATAAACGCTGATACGCAACGCTTCTGCTTGAACTTCGCTCATTCCCGTAGAGGAAGAGTTGTAAATTAGTCCAGGAAATTGAATTTCACTTCCAATCGGATTCATAGCAACATAATTCTCTGTGCCGCCAGAAGGTGTTCCAATTTGAATGTTCAGTTCGAAAGAAAACGTACCGTCGGTAGTGATTTGAGCGATGAGAACTTTGTTATCTGCTGTTGGACCTTCGGATCCGTTCAACGAAGCCCATGAGCCATTGTCAGTATAAAAGATAGGACCATTGGTTCCATCGTTCTGGTCCGCAAACACCAGGATTTCATTCGTGATACCTACTGCAGTAACCGCTTCGGGAGTTACTCCTGCTACTGCAAGGAATCCATCCTGCTGATTCAAAGGAATACCAGCTTGTGGATCGTTATTCTGTAGTACTTGTGGCGTGTAGCTATTGATAGCGGTATTGACACCATTATCTTCTGATTTCAATACGCCGAAATTTCCGTTGCAGGCAGCACCCACCGACAACCATGAATCAAGCATCACCGTGTTGTTGGCGGCCTGCGTCTTGGTGAACGTAGGAGAAGTGTTACCACGATCTTGGTTGTTGAAGAAAAGTGTGGATGTCTGAATAGTCATTCCATGTCCTGGAACTCCATACGCTGCCTGGAACTTATAGCCCGGAATCATGTCCACATAAATTCGATAGGTAACTGAGCCTACTGGAAGTACGCCACCGTCAACGTCTGCCGCTTGATCGTTCACATCTGAAACGTAGTATTTTTCGACAATAATATTTTCAAGTCCTTGGGCGCTGACAAGTAGGCCACTGACGAGGCAAACCAAAAGGGATACAAGTTGTTTTTTCATGGCTGGGTGGTGTAGTTAGTTGACTGCAAAATTGAACCATACCACCCACTCTTCACGAAACGATTTGTTATTTTAAATTTAAGTCTATATTAAGCAGTTCATATTGTGTTTTCTTTAAATACACATATGATTTACATGACTAAAAAAGGCGAAAACTTACTGGTAGATCAGGCGATAACTGCGATGGTAGTACCAAACAATTTGCTATACTTGTTGACGATTCGTTAACAATAGCATTATGTCCATTTTCCTACGGCACACTTTGATCCTGTCATTGGCTCTTCTGTCTTGCACGAACATCGTTGGACAGATAGCGGTAATTTCAGGGACTGTCACATCGAATAGCACCAAAGAATCTTTAGCCGGAGTCACCGTCAGTTGCGGAACTACAAATGGCACCAATACCGATAGTAAAGGGAATTACCGGCTAGAGGTACCCGTCGGTGAGCAAGCCATTCAGTTCAGGCTAATCTCCTATAAGACTATCACCAAGAATATATCGGTTGTAGCAGGACAAAAGCTACAAGTAGATATTGCCTTGGAGGATGAATACCAGGATTTAGGTACGGTGGTCATTAGCGCATCGAAATTCGAACAGCGCATTGAAGAGGTCACGGTATCCATGGAGGTACTGAAGCCGTACCTGATTGAAAATACCAATGCCACATCGGCGGACCAGGCACTTGATCAATTGCCCGGTGTGAACGTAGTGGACGGACAAGCAAATATCCGAGGCGGTAGCGGCTGGAGCTATGGCGCCGGCAGTCGCGTGCAGGTGATGGTGGATGATTTGCCGCTTCTGGCTGCCGATGCCGGTGATGCAAAATGGAGCTTTATTCCCCTCGAAAATGTAGCGCAGGCTGAAGTCGTTAAAGGAGCATCATCGGTACTTTACGGCTCCTCCGCACTCAATGGAATTATTAATTTCCGCACGGGATATCCAACAGACTCACCGGAAACCAAGATTGAATTGTTTCGCGGTGTTTACGATCACGCCACCCAGACGTTGAATGACACTTTGTATGAGTTAAACGACTGGATGAAGCCGTGGCAAGGATATACCGGCCTGAGCGTTTTGCACAAAGAAAAATTCGGGAACCTAGATGCGGTAGTTGGCGGAAATTATTTTTCAGACCAAGGTTATCGCAGAGAAGAATGGGAAAAACGCCTTCGGGTTAATGCGAACTTACGCTATCGCTTCCCATCCATACAAGGCCTTTCTGCTGGCGTGAATACGAACATCATGCGTAGTGAAGGGAGCAACTATTTTCTATGGGCTGACTGCAAGACTGGTGCTTTACTTCCTGCTCCTGGAACCACTACCGAATACACCACCTGGCGCGCTACCATCGATCCCTTTGTTACTTACGTAACTTCGAATGGCGGATCGCACAAACTTCGGACTCGGTACTTTCTGACTGATAATAAGAATAACACCAATCAAAGTTCAAAAGCAATTGTCTACTACGGAGAATACCAATATCAACATCGATTCAACGATTACTTCACCGCTACAGGAGGTCTTTTATATTCAGTCAATACCGTCGCAAGCGAACTGTATGGCGATCACGTAGGCAAACAACAAGCCGTCTATGCACAAGGTGATTTCAAAATGAATCGCTGGAATATTTCCGGCGGCGCACGCGCAGAAAAATACAACGTCGATGAACGCAACGAATCGTGGGCACCGGTGTTCAGAACCGGTGTAAACTTTCGCGTCACCGACGGCACTTTCCTGCGCGGATCGTTTGGACAAGGCTACCGCTTCCCAACTGTCGCGGAGCTTTTCGTCAAAACAAACGTTGGTAACCTGAGTATTTATCCCGACAGCCTGCTGGAATCCGAAACAGGTTGGAGCGCAGAGATTGGTATTAAGCAAGGATTCCGTTACAAAGGCTGGCAAGGATTTGTGGACGTTGCTGTTTTCCAAAACGAATACAAGAACATGATGGAGTTTACATTCGCTCAGTGGGGTAATCCACTCACCGACCCGCTGTTCGGATTCGGATTCTCCTCGATGAATGTCGGTGACACTCGCATCAAAGGCATCGAACTAACACTTGCCGGTGAAGGACAACTAAGTTCAAAATCCAGCTTACGGTTTATCGGCGGATATACCTACCTAGACCCGCGTCTCATTGCGTACGATTCATCGCTGACTAGCAAAGTTTCCATTGAAAACATTCTTGGTAGTGACAGCAGCGACTTCCTGAAATACCGCTTCCAACATTCATTGAAAATGGATGTGGAATTCAATCGTCCAAAATGGATGATTGGCGCAAGTGTCCGATACAATAGCTACATGGTTAACGTCGACAATATATTCGTCAGCCCTCTCTTCGAATTTGCATTTCCTGGATTTGGAGTTGGCTACTACCGCGACCACCATCAACACGGAGACGCAGTGCTGGATACACGTGCTGCCTGGAAATTCAACGAACACATCCGCTTATCGTTCATCGTCAAGAACCTGCTGAACAATGTGTACATGCAACGTCCTGCTGACATGCAGCCGCCACGTACCTTTGCCTTACAGGCTAACGTTGACTTCTAATTGAACAAAGCAATACTGAGTTCAATACCCTTATTTCTTAGTATTTTTGTCATACACACGATTCGATCATGAATATATTAGGCATCATACCTGCTCGTTTCGGCTCTACCCGCTTTCCAGGAAAACCACTCGTCAACATCAATGGCATTTCGATGATCCAGCGGGTCTACGAACAATGTACAAAAAGCTCGCGCCTGAGCAGAGTCATAATTGCCACCGATGATGAACGTATTGCACAGCATGTCAAATCATTCAACGGGGAAGTGATGATGACCTCTCCGTATCACCTTAGCGGAACCGACCGCTGTGCGGAAATTGTACGAAAGGAATCCGGCAAGTGGGACGCTGTCATTAATATTCAAGGGGACGAGCCCTACATTCATCCCGAACAGATCGACCTGTTGTGCAGTTGCTTTGAAATAGCAGATGTGAAAATCGCTACGCTGGTTAAGAAAATCCTTTCGCCCGATGAATTGTTCAACCACAACAATGTAAAAGTGGTTCTCAACAATCGTAAAGAGGCGATCTATTTCAGTCGTTTACCAATTCCCTACAACCGAAATTTTCCCGAGCAGGATTGGCTGAAACAATCCACCTACTACAAACACATCGGAATTTATGGATACCGATCGAAGATGCTCACCGAATTGGCTTCCTTAGAAAAGACCAACCTGGAGATCACCGAGTCACTGGAGCAACTCCGATGGATTGAAAACGGCTATACCATCCATGCCGCTGTCACCAGCCACGAGAGTGTCGCCATAGACACCCCTGAAGATTTAGAGAAACTGAAAGCATAACCGCAGCCAATACCCGTTAAAAAATGAAAAGCCCCCCATGAATGGAGGGCTTCGGAGCCAACTGTCGGACTTGAACCGACGACCTGCTCATTACGAATGAGCTGCTCTACCAGCTGAGCTAAGTTGGCTGATTTTATGACGTTCTACTTGGTTTTTGGTTAAGAGTTCCTTGAAATCTGAATAATATCTTGCAGATCAGGGCGGCAAATTTCGTAAATCTTTATCAAAAAACAGCGGATTATAGCTATTTTTTGGACAAAAAGGGCTTAAAGCAGTTCAACAACTTGATTTTAACTTAAAAATGAAACCTCTAGACAAAGTGCCCGTTAGAATGGGCGTGTGTTTCATGTTAAGTTAAGTATTTTGAATTGTTGATCAAAAAGCCTCGCGATGCGAGGCTTTTTGTTTTTCCACTTGGCCGTAATGCCATTATATGGTCATGATTTCCTTTTCTTTCGCTTCTACGTGCTTGTCTACCAAGGCAATAAACTGATCGGTAAGATTCTGTATACGGCCTTCAAGGTCTTTTACCACGTCCTCGGGAACAGACTTTGCTTCTTTCTTGATTTGCTCATTCGCTTCTCTACGAATGGTGCGAATACCGACTTTCCCATGCTCGCCTTCGGCTTTGGTTTTCTTAACCAATTCTTTGCGCCGCTCTTCTGTCAATGGAGGTAAGTTAATGCGAATCATAATACCATCGTTGGCCGGAGTGAATCCTAAATTAGCCAACATAATGGCTTTCTCAATCGGAACCAACATGGATTTCTCCCAAGGCTGGATAGTTAAAGTGCGAGCGTCAGGAGTAGAAATATTTGCGATCTGATGCAACGGCGTATTCGTTCCGTAATAATCAGCATGCACATTTTCCAACATCGCAGGGTTGGCACGGCCAGCGCGAATCTTGGCTAATTCATGTTCAAGGTGGTCAATGGCTTTTTGCATCTGACCTTTTGTCTCGTTAAGAAGCGAATTTGGATCTAACATAAGTGTAGGATATAATATCATTGAATTAAAATTCGACCAGCGTTCCAACCTGCTCGCCTTCCATGACACGAAGCAGATTGCCTGGCTTGTTCATATCAAAGACAATGATGGGTAGTTTGTTCTCGTTGCACAAAGTGAAGGCGGTAAGATCCATGATCTTCAACCCCTTTTCATACACTTCATCAAAGGTAACGGTGTCGTACTTCACAGCATTCTTGTCCTTTTCCGGATCAGCGGTATAAATACCATCTACACGCGTTCCCTTAAGAATAACTTGGGCTTCGATTTCGACCGCACGAAGTGATGCCGCAGTATCTGTCGTGAAGTATGGATTACCGGTGCCCGCTCCGAAAATAACTACACGCCCTTTTTCCAGATGGCGAATAGCTCGGCGGCGGATATAAGGTTCGCAGATCTGCTCCATTTTAATAGCAGATTGTAAACGTGTCTTTACTCCAATCTGTTCAAGTGCACTTTGCAATGCCATGCTATTAATAACAGTAGCTAACATACCCATATAATCTCCTTGAGCACGATCAATAACGTGTTGAGCATCATTACCGACACCGCGAAAAATGTTACCACCGCCAATTACAATAGCCGTCTCTACTCCACGGCTGACAATGGTCTTGATTTCTTCCGCGTATTCTCTCAGACGCTTGTGATCAATCCCGAATTCTTTGTCGCCCATCAGTGATTCACCGCTGAGCTTTAGGAGTATGCGTTTGTATTTCATCGAAGGACGAAAATACGGAAAATGACTCGAAATCCGCCACTAAATACGTAATTCCTTAAGCGGATCTTCGGTCAATGACTCGCTTGATCTTGCCGGTACGTGAATTCATTTCCAGACTACTCAATTCAACCACTTCGACCACCACGGGATGAATGTGATGTGCCTCTTTTTCGGCTATATAAACGGGTTTTTCCTGAATGAAAACCTGCATTACACGGTCTTCTACTACCAATCTTTCAGAAATATTCTGCCCACCAACACGAATTGTCAAACAGTCAAGCTGATTGAAATGCTCTAACACCAATTGCAACTGTAGACCATTTACTTCTGGCAGCGATCGCATAATGGCTGCTCGCAAGTCCTCAAAGTGAACATTAATAGTTCCTAATCGAGCTGCTTCCCCGGAACGACCGATCAAACGGAATTTCCGGTTTGATGTTCCTTCTGGTTCCACCCATTCCGCCAAATCACCCGCTGGATATCGAATAATCGGCATCAACTTTCGCGTCAGGTTAGTGACTATGACACGACCGGCACGACCCATTTCTGCTATTATTTCTCCTGTATCACTATCCACCAACTCGATGATGTTCGAGCCATCAAACACACGGTGTTCACCATCCTTGCAGGTGCGATCGGCATACCCCAACAAACCCGCATCTACACTCGCATAACCAACAGAAGCAATTTGGACCTGCGGGAATAGTTTACGAATTGAATCTTGCTGATCCGGATACATTGACTCACCACCAAATAATACTTTATCAATACGAACTTTTGAATATTCGTGTCGGTGCTTCACGTAATAATCCATCAAGGTCATGATAGAAGTTGGAACACCAACCAACACATTGATATCAAACTCCAGAATAGTTTTGAATATCGACTTGGGGTCCGTGGATCCACCAATTGGATAACGTGTAATTCGTTTCTCACTGGCGGGGATCCAACTCAATGAATCACCAATGAAAAGAAACGAAGCATACATATCACCAACATAAAACACATTGCCTATACGGTCGTCGTCGTCCAGTATACCTTGAGCAATGCCTAAACCGAAAGCAGTAGTGAAACTCTCCCACTCTACGGAAGTGAAGTACGAAAACTTCGGAGCACCCGTGCTTCCTCCACTTTTGAAAACAATGCCGTCAGGACGTTCGTTGGTCAGCATTTTGCTGTTCCAAAATTCCTGTTGATCAATAATCGGCAACACCGACAATTCTAGACTGTCAATTCCCTGATAAAGACTACGGTAGTAAGGCGATCTCTCTTTTGCAAATGCAATGATCTCCTCCAGCGGCCATTTTTGAATGCTCATGATTAAAAACGATGATCGATCACCGTACGGAGTTTTCCGGTGGTCGGCGTGAATATAAGTTTTTCGCGAGGCACCATTAATAGTTCAAAATCCAACACTTCTTCCAAAACCACGGCCTCCCTAAGGTCTTTGTATGAACTCAACAATCGCTCTCTTATATCTTCGATGATAAGAGTCGTATTGGCAAGTTGCTCAAGATACAATTGCACTTTTTCTTTTTTCTCGCCAGTGCCAGCAAACAATTGTAACTGTATGGCCCCTGAAAACTCAAAGTAATCCATCAATATTCGCTGAAACTTCTGATACGACAAAAAGGTAGCACCAATTCGGAACACATCACCATGGCGACCCATTAACTCGAACCGAGCACCCTTTCGACCACAGGCACATGCACCATCCACCATTCTCCCTACATCACCAATAGCATAACGTTCGATGCGTTGTCCATGACGAACCTTGGACGTAAAAATCAACCGCCCCACTTCCCCAAGAGCTACAGGGCGATCTTCTTCAAGTGCTACGATTTCTAGATCGTGCAATCGCTGGTGCAAGTGATGTACCCCTCCTTCACAATGCATGCATTGATAGCCAAGTGGCCCAGCATCCACCGTGCCATAAGTCGCAGAACGGATAAGGGAAACACCATAGGTCTCCATCAAATATTTTTTCTGCAATTCATTAAAATGTTCGCCACCGTAATAAATCTTTTTAATGCCACGGTATTCTATAAACCGATCGTGGTTCGCCTGAATCATCTGGAGCAGGTACGAAGGCATTCCAAGCAAGGTGTCTACTTTATTCTTGACTATGGTTTTACCGACCAAATCGAAATCAAAACTGGCTCCCATCGGAAATTGAATGGCATGTAATTTTTCCAATACGGAG
>CANIAS010000011.1 GCA_947465495.1 Candidatus Pollutiaquabacter sp.
CTCATGCCCCAGTTGCAACGACAGGTTATCGAACGCCTTCGCACCCGTCCGCGCCTGATCGTCATGGATACCATGAACTTCTGGATGGAGACACAGTGGGACGCGCTCATGGAAACCATCAAACTCGTCGATGTGCTCACGGTCAATGATTCCGAAGCCCGACAACTTACCGGCGAATACTCGCTCGTGAAAGCCGCACAGAAAATTCTTTCGATGGGTCCTCGTTACCTCATCATTAAAAAAGGCGAACACGGTGCACTGCTCTTCCACGAAAACCAGGTCTTCTTCGCGCCTGCTCTTCCGCTCGAAGAAGTGTTCGATCCGACCGGAGCCGGCGATACCTTCGCAGGTGGATTCATTGGGCATATTGCTGCTACACGAGATGTTTCCTTCGAAAACATGAAACGAGCCATCATCTATGGTTCGGCAATGGCGTCTTTCTGCGTCGAGAAATTCGGATTAGAACGTGTGATTGCACTTTCAAGCGAAGAAATCGAGCAGCGTGTGCAACAGTTCGTTGAACTGGTTCAGTTCGACATACAACTGGTGTGATGGCCTCGTAGCAGGTCTATTCATTCATAGATTGTACAGGCGCTAATTTCCCCTTTCCTTTTACTACGTACTCAAATTGTGTTGAGACCGAATTCCCTGCATAGGATTATTCTTGATGTAGAACGGTAGGCGAATTTATTTTATCGTGAAGTGGTTACGTTGAAACGCCACCACCGTCTGATAACACTCATGCCCTTTCTACTGGATGGTCATTTTCAACACCACACTTATAGCGCAACTTTGTAGTCTGTTATAGTATTAATCACTAAAAAATTTTATCATGAAAAACATGTTTCGAATTCTAATTGGCGCTGTATTGCTGACCATGACCATCGCTTCTCTTGGCATGAAAAATCCAGGAAGCAATTACATAATCAAAGACGCTCCAGAAAAGTACAAAGCATGCATTGACGCATGCAATGCTTGCATCGCTTCGTGCAAGAAAGTAGAAGCAATGTGCATGAAAGAGAACAAAGCCACCATGGCTGACATGAAAAAAAGTTGCCACGAATGCGTAGAGAGCTGCAAAGAGGCTATCAAAGCGATGAAAGCAGATAGTCCCGATGTGAAATCAAAGTGTATGGAATGCGCTAGTAGGTGTAATAATTGTGCTACACAATGCGATAAGTTTGATATGCCTGAATGCAAGACATGCGCCACCGATTGCAGAACTGCTGCTAAGGCGTGTACTGATATGTGAATTGGGAAATTAGTTCCTTCGAATAATTACCCCGCCAACAACGATTAGCAGTACGCCGAAAATTTTCCACCAATTGATGGGGTTCCTGTCTGCTACCAGTATTTGAAAATGTTCCAATACGATGGAAAAAATTAACTGTCCGGCGATCACCAAGCTAAATGTCAATGCAGGACCTAATTGTGGGTATGCTAATAAGATGATAGTTACGTAGTACGCACCGATTAAGCCTCCAGCCCAAGCATATGCCGGTGTTGCCCGAAGCCCAACCCACGAAACAGTTTGTCGAGTGAAGAGAATATACCCAACCAGTATTACTGTACCAATTACAAATGAAATCATAGATGCGTGAATGGGACTTCCACCTGCTTTTCCGAGTTTCGCATTCAAGCCGGCTTGTATCGGTAAAAACGCTCCGGAAAGAAAAGTGAGTAACATCCAAATGTTTTTGTTCATGTTGTCGTATATTACTAGAGTAATAGTGAAAATATAGGTACCGCTAAGGCGCTATCGGATTTTTTCAAGATCCATTCCGCACTTCGGGCACTTACTTCGTTTTATCGATTGAATTTCCGAATTCTTCGGAAAGGTATATTTTGTTCACACTAAATTTTGTTCCCTGAAATAGTGGTAAATACTACCCGTAGCTGTTAGGCCTTTCGTACGAATTTTGTCAGTATCACAATCTGTTGTCCTTCAATCTTCCCTTCGATTTGTGATGTATTATCGCTAACAATTTTGATGTTCTTTACCACAGTTCCAATCTTAGCATTGATCTGAGAACCTTTTACATCTAGCGATTTGATCAACGTAACGGTATCACCAGTCTGCAAAAGTGCGCCGTTGCAGTCGCGGTGCATATCATCACCTTCAGATTCAATATGGTCACCGCTCGATTTCGCCCATTCCAATGTTTCATCATCGAGGTAAAGCATATCGATGGCATCAACGGCCCAAGATTCATTGTTAAGTCGACTCAAAAGTCGCCACGCTACTACCTGTACGGCGGGAACTTCGCTCCACATGCTGTCGCGTAGACAGGACCAATGTGTCGCATCCAACTCTTCTTTCTTTTCAAGCTGTCGGGTACATTTTTCGCAGACAAACAGACAGCTTTCAGCTTGCGGGCCCTTATCGGGAGGAATAGTATAAACAGTGAGACCTTCGGCTGATCCACATAATTCGCAGGTATTTCCACTGCGCTCTTTCAGTTGTTCTTCAATCGTCATGGACAAGTATTAGGGCGCAATAGTACGGAAATTTAGTGGCTCACTCTATAGTTGTATGAGCAGTCCGACATTATTGGGCTCCAATACACCTCAGCGAATGAAAATCACCTCTTCGTTTGGTACGCGGTAACGAGTTCCCCAAATACCAGCTTCCGTTCCTTTCCCAACAGAAACAATCATGTTTATCTCCGCACCCCGAGGCAAATTCAACGCGCGTCGCACACGCACCTCGTCGAATCCTTCCATCGGACATGAATGAAATCCTTCTGCTGCAATCGATAGCATGAATGTTTGCGCCGCCAAGGCACACGATTTATGAACTACCACCCGCTGGTTGGCCTTGCCACCACTTCGATAAAACGGACGGAACAATCCCACCACAAAGCTGATCGACTTACGAATGAAAGTTAGTACGCCGATGGGATCCTGCGAATAAATTAACGGCATTACCTTGCCGTAATAGTTCAATCCCATTTTCTGGGCGCGGTCAGGGGAACCTTTAATAGTACTTTTAATCGAGTCGAGGTGCCATTTCACGCGCTTGCGCCACAAATCCCGGCGTGTCACAAAAACTACCATGTGTTTGGCGGTGCGTGCAGCCTGTTGTCCCAAACATAATGGCACCATGCGCTCCAGGAAATCAGGTGATTTAATCCAATAAAATTCCCACAGTTGCATGTTGCTGCTATTGGGAGAGAGAACGGCACGCTCAAGACTTCTTTGAATGACTTCATCCGGTACTGCAATGTCTGAATTGAATTTACGGTTGGAACGTCTGTAGTCGACTATTTGCTGGAATTCGTTGCTAAACATTTTTATTAAGTATTGATCAAAGGTATCATTTGAACAAAGTATTCTGCGAATGGTTCAGTTACAATTCTTATTTTAGTTGATATGAATACATCCGGAGGTATTTTCATTGGCGGCAAGTCATTGTTTTTCATGATTTTTATGGCGATAACTATTCATGTCAATGCGCAACAATGGATCAATCAAAAGTATGATTATGACAGTACGCTTAATATCTTGTACGGATCAGCGATCAATTTCAACGGAAGTACGGATTCGCTTACGTTAGATCTTTTTCTTCCTCGTTGCGATGATAGTAGTCAGGTATTACTTAGACCTTTATTGCTCTTTATTCACGGCGGTGCGTTTTTGGCTGGCGACAAAAACGATCTTAGTATACAAAGTTTCTGTAAGTCTTTTGCAAGTCGAGGCTACGTGACCGCCAGCATTGACTATAGATTGGGTTTTGTGGCAGATGATGTTGCCTGGAACTGCAATTATCCCAGTTACAATTGTGTTTTTGCAGCCGATACAGCGGAGTGGTATCGGGCCTATTATCGTGGAGTTCAGGATGCCAAGGGAGCGCTACGTTTTCTCGTCAACCGCTATGCTTCATATCGCATAGATACCGCCAACATTTTTGTGGCCGGTGAAAGCGCAGGTGCATTCATCGCATTAGGTGTGGCATTATTGGACACTTCCAGTGAACGGCCTCCGCTGACGCACACAATTCTGGATGCGCCAAGTCCAAGTAGTAATTCATATTCTTGTTCATACAATGTTGCCCAAAATTTTACAGCGGCTACTATAGCAAGACCCGATCTTGGAGGAATTGACGGTGATATTGAACCCACTAGTATTAACTATGTGATAAAGGGAGTCGGTAATATGTACGGGGGCATTTTCAACAATTTATTACAAGCCCATCGTTTTAATCATCCGCTACCTGCGATTTATTCTTTTCATCAGCCTTGTGATTTGGTGGTTCCTATCGATCAGAATAGCATTTACTGGGGATTGAGTTGGTGCATGACCAATGGCTACAATTGCTCGGCGATTACGAACACGCCCATCGTTTCTGGTAGTAGAGCGATTAGTAGGTTGAATGCAACGAATAACTATGGATATGTGATGCAAGATGATTTCACAAGTGTCGTATTTCCATACAACTACCTTTTAGGCCCCGGGAGTTGCCTGGATCAGGTGAATATACCTTGCCATGCCTACGATAACCGTTCTTTGCGGGAGGATCACATGGCACAATTTTTTTCAACTCGAATCACAACATCTCCAATATGCGGGGCAACTGGAATTGAAACAATAAAGGACAAATCGATTCTGAGAGTTTTTCCCAATCCTGCATCTACTTGGTTGATCTTCGATATAACAACCGATGATTACGGATCCGTTGCTATGTATGATTTTACAGGAAGATGCATCATGGAGCAACGTGAGGTTAGCATGGGAGAAAATAAAATAGATGTGCGCGAATTGCCGAGTGGCTGCTACCACATTGTATACCGAGGAAAATCTGGAGAGTCACTTGCCAGTCAATTCATCAAACTGTAAATCATTCAACGATGTCCTTAGCGCCGGAGATAATTCGATTTCTTGAACAACGTGCTGCTGCTCAACTACCGGAAGTGTGGGAAACAACGGTGGATGTGATTCGTCAGAATCAGTACGGCCGCATTGCGTTGGCAGGAACTCGTGAGGAAATCTATCATGTTCAAGAAACAGCGTTGAAGCTGGAGGATACTTCGTTACCCATCCGTATTTACCGACCACGAAAAGGTGAAGTGCAGCCGGCGATGATTTTTTTTCACGGCGGCGGCTGGGTCCACAATTTTTTAGACATCTACGAAGCATCACTTCGGGCGATGGCGAACCGTTCGCGAATCACGATGATTGCGGTTGAATACCGAAAAGCTCCTGAGCATCCGTTTCCAATTCCTTTCAACGATTGTTATAAGACGTTAGAATGGTGCTTCCAACATGCGGATGAACTTGGTATCGATCCAACGAGGATTGGTGTTTCAGGAGATAGTTCAGGCGGCAATTTGGCAGCAGCGGTAGCATTGAAAGCACGAGAAGTATATCCGGTGAAATTTCAGTTGTTGATATACCCGTGTCTTGATCCCTCCATGAATTTTCCATCAGCTGTCCGATGTGGCAGCGGCTATGGATTGTCGACTCGAGCGATGAAATGGTATTGGGCACAATATCTATCCGATGAAACGCACATGGAGAATTGTCTAGCGGCCCCATCCTTGGCCAAGAGTTTTTCAAATCTTCCTACAACTCGTATCATCACGGCTGAATACGATCCGTTGGCCGATGATGGGAGGCTATATCACGAACGATTGTTGGCTGCGGGTGTGAAAAGCACGCATCGGGAGTACCCGGGGATGATTCACGGCTTTTTTACCTATGGAGCGGTGACTCCTGCTTATTCGGACCTAATCGAAGATATTTCCTCGTGGATTTGCAACAATACGTGATACATTTTAAAGATTATTGAAAAAAACGTATCCATAAATCCTCATAATTTGGCTGAATAACCCTTTTTATCAGATAATGTGACATTTCCTGAGCATATTAATTGGTTGGCGAATGTTTTTTCGCCACCTTGCGGTATATTAATTTCAAACAACAAACAGTACAATGGAAAAAGGTAAAGTAAAATTCTTCAACGAAACCAAAGGTTTTGGATTCATCTGTGACGAAAAAACTGGTCAAGATGTGTTCGTTCACACCACCGGTTTGAAAAGCGATATCCGCGAAGGCGATATCGTTACGTATGAATTGAAACAAGGTAAAAAAGGCTTGAACGCAGTTGAGGTTACCCTCGCTGACTAACATATTCTTTTTTTGTCGAATGATCCGCTCAGCAATGGGCGGATTTTTTTTTGCCTGAACATCTAATTTCCCATTTCCTGGATCTTTCTCGTAATCTTCACCACGAGCTGGCGGGGAGAAAAACGTACAGTGAAGGTCAACAACCGGTTCATGAATCCGTGAATAGCGACCGATTTCCCTTGTAGCATAGCACGGTGGCCGTATGTTGCAACTACCGCTGAAGTTGGATGTCCTTTGCGATGAAAGAAACCTTTGCCGTTCATGTTCGATTGTTGTTCGAAACCACTGATGGTTGCTCCAGGACATAGCGCAGTGACCGTTACACCAGTACCTTTTAGTTCTTCGTTGATTGCTTCTGAGAAATGCAACACGTATGCTTTGGTGGCAAAGTAAACGGACATTGTTGGTCCGGGTTGAAAAGCCGCTGTGGAAGCAACGTTCATGATTCGTCCACTTTTGCGAGACACCATGTCTTGTAGAAAAAGATGGGTGAGCTGTGTCAGTGAAGAAATATTCACATCGATCATTTCCTGTTGACGATTAAGGTTGGATTGGTGGAACCAACCATAATCACCAAAGCCCGCATTGTTAATGAGATAGTCGATGCGCAGTCCGGCATCTACTGTTTCATCGTAAACTTCCTGCGCGGCTGTACTTCTAGAAAGATCTTTTTCAATGCAGTGAACATGAATGCCGTACTGTTTTTCCAGCTCTGATTTTAGGTCGTTTAGTCGTACAATCGTACGCGCAACAAGTACAAGGTTGTCTTTTTTTGAAGCATGGATTTTGGCTAATTCCAATCCGATGCCGCTCGATGCGCCGGTGATGAGTGCAGTGGCCATAAATGACAATTGAATAATTTAAGGAGCTTCGATGCTTCTCTACTGACTGAATATGATTACTCGAAGTGCGGCGTAGTTATAGATTTGCGGCTATCTTTTCCCAGTTGATAACATTCCACCAAGCTTGAAGGTAGTCTGCACGCTTGTTCTGGTACTTGAGATAATAGGCGTGTTCCCAAACGTCAATAGCGAGAATAGGCGTTCCTTTGAAATCAGAAACATCCATGAGCGGATTGTCTTGATTAGGAGTGGAACCGACCACCAATTTTCCATCGTTGTTTTTTACCAACCATGCCCAGCCCGAGCCGAACCGCTTGAGACCGGCTTCGTTGATTTGTTTTTTTAATTCATCAAAAGAGCCAAACGATTGGTTGATGGCTTCTGCCACTTTTCCGCTGGGAGCACCGCCACCACCCGGTCTCATCAGTTGCCAGAAAAAGGAGTGGTTCCAATGTCCTCCACCATTGTTTCGTACTGCCATTGGGTACTTGGAAATTCCAGCCACCAATTGATCCAATGTTCCTGTTTCAAGAGAACCTTCATTAATGGCTTTATTGAGATTGTTCACGTAGGCCTGGTGATGTTTAGAATGGTGAATTTCCATAGTCATTCGGTCTATATGTGGTTCCAGCGCATCGTATGCATAGGCCAGGGGAGGTAGGGTGAATTCGTCTTGTGCCGAAAAGGCGTGAAGAGCCCCTTCTGCTGAACCAGGAATAATACTGACCGCAGCTCCGGCCGCAGCGATTAATGCAGATTTTTTCAAAAAATCACGACGAGATGGACTCATTTTTTAGAGAATTAAAGTCTTTTTGAGAAATGTTGGCGGCCAAATTGATGACCATCATGGAATGATGTCTACAAAATAACGTTTTTCACGGAAGTTTTCGGACAATTTGCCAAATTATTCGTGCTATTTGCCAAGTTTCACCCTATCTTTCGAGGCCCTAATCATTTGTTTTCTATACCCTTATAAATCTATTCGCCCATGAATTCACCTTTTCTCAAAAATTCACGTTTTTTGTTTGCGCTCCTGTTTGTCTCGTTCACCATTCGTTTGGTCAGCGCCCAGGTTATCATCAATGAGGTTTGTCCTGCCAACGTCAATGGATTGATCAACCCCACCACTGGCGATTACGATGATTGGATTGAAGTGTATAATGCCAGCTCGTCACCGATTAATTTAAGTGGTTGGATGTTATCAGACGATATAGCCGTCCCTAACAAATTCACATTTCCGAACACCACCTTGGGATCAAATCAGCCTACAGTTGTTTTCACAGCAGATTATGACAAGACCAGCACAATTGTAAAGTGGAGCAGTGTAGTGGATGATTCTAATTGGAAGATATACACCTCTTCGAATGCCACCCCTCCTGCGAGTAATTGGCGTTCACCGTTATTCAATGCGTCATCGTGGAGCTCTTGCACCATTCCTACTTCTAATTCAGCGAATGGCTCTATCGCAAGCATGGCATTACGCAATATTTTTACTGTCAACGATACTTCAAAGGTGCTTCAAGGAGCCCTCTACGTCGACTACGATGACAGTTACGTAATTTATCTTAACGGAACAGAGATTGCGCGTAATAACGTAGGTACTCCAGGTTACTATCCACTCTGGACAGAACCCGCTCGGGAATCCATCGGAGCAAACATTCCATCGCATAGTGCGTTGGATTCTATTCCGCTTGATATAAAATTACTACGTCAATTGTTATTACCGTCTCCGGCTCAAAATGTTTTGGCCATGGAGGTGCATAATCAACTGGGATCTTCAGACATCTATGCCGCAGCTTATTTGTATCTCGGTTGTACTGTCACATCGGGAGTGTTTAATTCCTTTAATACAAATAGTCATTATTGGTATAATCCGCCCATGCATGATTTCATGTCGGCGAAATTCAAACTCAGCCGCTCTGGAGAAATCGTCTATCTTTTTGACTCAGCAGGGATCTTACAAGATACGTTTCAGTACACTTCCACGGAGTCCAATAACTCATGGGGGCGGTGTAGTAACACACCCGGCACGAATTATTTATTTCAAACGCCTTCTCCTGCCGCTAGCAATGGAAGCCTCTGTTATCAAGGATATGCCCCCATTCCTATATTGACACTTGCTGCGGGTTTCTTTCCTTCCTCCCAGACATGTACGCTAATTCCTGATCCGAATTGCACGACTCGTTTTACAACAAACGGAAACACGCCGAGTACTTCGTCGTCTATCATGCCGGCAGCCATGTCGATCAATCAGACAGTCACCATTCGTGCCCGTAACTTCCGGTCGTTCTATTTGCCGAGTCCGATTGTCACCAATACGTATATCATTGGGGAAGATATCCAGTTACCAGTTTTCACCATCACCACCGACTCTTCGAATTTATGGGATTGGAATACGGGGATTTATGCAACAGGTCCGAATGCATCAACCGTTTACCCGTTTAAGGGCGCCAATTTCTGGCAGGACTGGAAGAAGCCGGCTTCGATGGAGTTTTTTGAGAAAGGCAATCTTACCAATCGGTTGTTCAACTTTGACGGTGAGATTTCCATCTACGGTAATTACTCGCAGGCTAAACCACAGAAGAGTTTTGAAATACAATTATCCGATCGCTTCGGGACCAGCCAACTCAACTATAATTTTATTCCCGACAAACCACAGCTCGATCACACCGACGATATTGTGCTGCGCAACTCTGGCACGGATTGGAATAAGGTGCATTTCCGGGATGGATTTATGGAACGCGTATTAAAGCCGACCTATAGCGGATACATCGCAGCCGAACCGACAGCCTTGTATTTGAACGGAGAATTCTGGGGGGTATATACCAATCATGAAAACCACGACGAAAACTGGCAGAAGTATAATTACGGATTAAATACCCATGAGATTAACTATCTCAAAGAATCAGGAAGTACGATTGATGTAAAAGAGGGAACAGATTCGCTGTGGTGGGACATCTACAATTACGCTACCACCAACTCTCCTGCCACGCAAGCTTTTTACAATTACCTCGATGCGCGTATTGACTTTCAGAATTATGCCGATTATTTCATCGCAGAGACCTACGTTGACAATGGCGACTGGATTGGCGATTGGACCAACAACATCAAGATGTGGAGTCCGCGCAAGCCAGGTGGTAAATTGAAGTACCTGGTGTATGATCTTGACTTTGGATTCGGATACGATTCGCCTGTTACGGATAATCGTCTTTCACAAGCAATCAATCCAGCAGCGTTTTGTCATTCCTCACAGATCTTCGCGGCTGTTACAAATAATCCTACGTTTCGACGCTATTTTATCAATCGCTATGCTGATTTAATCAACACCATTTTTCTTCCCTCAAAGTTGGATGCCGTGGTCGCTTCTTTTCACGATGTGATGGAACCGGACATGCCTGAGCAATTTCAAAAATGGGGAAGTAATATGCAGGAATGGGAGAGCAACATAAGCGACATGAAAAATTATTATCGTGGCCGCCCAGCTGAAGTACGGAATCAAATTGAATCCCAATTCAGTATGTTGAACCAAGTTACGCTGGTGCTGAATGTAATGCCAGCAGGCGCGGGACGTATTCTGATCAGTACGATCATTCCAGAAAATTATCCGTGGAACGGCGTATATTTTCACGGCAATCCGGTTGACATTACTGCTATTCCAAATCCCGGCTATAGTTTTAACCGATGGGATTTAGCCAGTCTTGGTATTAACACCTCCCAAACGGCTACGTATGATTTCGCGACTAATCAACCTATTACCGCCTATTTCACGGGTAGTGCACAGGCACCAGAAATCATTATTTCAGAAATCAATTACAATTCTTCTTCGACTGCCGATTGCGGTGATTGGGTTGAAGTATATAATGCCGGCAATTTTGACGTTGATTTGTCTGCCTGGGAATTGCGCGATGCGATAGATTATCATCGCTTTGTTATTCCAAACGGAACAGTGATACATGCTGGTGAGTACTTGGTATTCGCGGAAGATCTGGATAAGTTTAATGCCCTCTATCAAAATGTGGGTACTGTATTAGGCCCCATCGGATTCAATTTTTCTAATAGCGGTGATCAAATACGATTGTTGGACCATCGTAGCACTGTTATACAATCTGTATATTATTTGGATATCGCACCATGGCCGTTGGCCAGCGACGGATTGGGCTTTACCGACGAGAACATTAATTTGACAGGCGATCCGAACTTGGGCACTAATTGGCTGCCAGGATGTTTTGGTGGCTCACCAGGGCGCGCATATTCTCCCACCAATTTCGGAATTCCGTTAAACGTCACGGGTAATACATCGATTTGTAATGGAACAAGTACACAATTGACGGTTTCTTCTGCACCCGGATTTAGTTATCAGTGGTTCCGTGGTACTACCCCGATTTCTTCCGCTACAGATTCTTTCTGTGTTGTCAATCAAGGTGGAAGTTATCATGTTCGTGTGAGCTATCAAGGCTGTGTTTCGGAGTCGGATACTTCTGTTGTGACCATTGTAGCCCAGAATGCTCCTCCAGTAGCAGCATCCACATATCGTTGTGGTCCTGGTATTGCAACGCTTATAGCCACCGCTCAGGATTCTGTATACTGGTACACGAATGCCAGCGGAGGAACCCCCATCGCTGTAGGAGATACTTTTACAACAGCGGTGCTCAATTCAACAGTTACTTATTATGCACAGACGAGCTTATCTTGTCCTAGCAATCGCGTCCCTTTGAATATTCAGGTTTTGCAACGTGCCGCCGATCCTTTAGCAATTAATTATACATTATGTGGTCCAGGAGCGGTCACGTTGACGGCGGTGGATACAGCAACCATTCGTTGGTACAATTCCGCAGTGGGCGGAGGATTGCTGAACATTGGCAGCACCTTCCCAATTCCTTTTATAGATAATGACACTGCTTTCTATTTAGAGGCGGGTTCTGTATGTCCAAGTAATCGCGTTGTGTTGACTGTTAATTTCACGGAAACGTCAGTGCCTACGGTTAGTCAGAATGCACAAACATGCGGACCTGGTCCAGTGGTATTGATAGCCAATTGTCCAGATCCAGTATCATGGTACGATTCTCCAACAGGATCGGGAATATTGTCTACTCAACCAACCTATATTACGAATGTCTTGACAGCAACCGACACCTTCTATGTCCAGTCAAATGGCGGATGCTCAAGTGCAAGGGTTCCAGTCATCGCTTATGTATTTCCCATTCCAGCGATGCCGATAGCCACTGATACCACTGTTTGTGGAAATGGAATGATTGATTTAGTAGCCGCCTCTCCCGAACAAATATTCTGGTATGATTCGATTAGTAATGGAACATTACTTCATACCGGACCTTTGTTTACGACAGATTATTTAGTAGGTGATACTGCAGTAACCTATTACCTTGAAGCAGGAGATATCTGCAAGTCTGAACCGCGTAAAGCGATACAGCTGAATGTAGTTATGCAGCAGACGCGAGACACACTTCCGTTGAATGTTGATTGCTGGGCGCCGGTTGTGTTGAACGGCGACACTAATGCTGTAGCCTGGCATTGGTCGAATGGCGCTAATACGCTTTCAATCTCCACGCAATTCACAGATACCATCAACGTTACCAATTTTTATGCTAATTCATGTACCGTTGTTCAACCCTACTTGGTCAACTGCATCACCGGCGTGGAGGAATCATCCAACCAAAATTACATAGCTGGTATTTATCCAAATCCGGCAACTGATCATGTCGAATTAGTATTGCAGATGAACCAAAGTGATCAAGCGCAGATTGAAATCCTAGACGTAGCAGGTCGAAGGGTTTTGGAAACCGATCATGCAGTTAATTACGGTATTAACCGCGTATATCTGCCATTTGCCAAATTGTCGGCAGGAAGCTATTTAGTGCGCGTTAAGCTTTCAGGAGGATTAGTACAGACGAATAAACTGATTATTCAATAATTCAAGAAAAAACGATGATTAAATCCGCTCCCGGTACGAGCGGACTTTTCTTTTATAGAAGAAACAATTCCCAAATTAAGAGCGTTTATCTGATAAGATTCATTTTGATTGAATACAATTGTTAACATATTTCATTTTTGTTACCAAGTATATTTCGTACTTGCATAGTATCATAAACGGCTTAACAGATGGCATTTAAACTTCGGTACTTTCTTTTGTTATTATGGTGCTCCTTGTTTTCTAGCCAAAAAACATTTTCTCAATGCGCCATTCCCTCTAGTCTTTCAACTACACAAATTACATCCACTGGCGCAAAATTAAATTGGGCAACCTCTGGTACCGTTGATAGTTTTCTTGTACGCTACTACGAGGCAGGAACAGCGAATTATATTTTCAAACTTGTCGCTTCTTCAACTGCTACGAACACAACGATTTCAGGACTCCGACCAGGAACTACATACTATTGGCAAGTTCGGACCTCATGTATGGGAGGCACATCGGGCGCTTATCAAGCAACCCCTTCTTCTTTTACAACACTATCACAAAATGTAGCTTGCGTTACTCCTAATCTTACCATAACCGCCAACGTATCGTCATCTGGAGCTTCGCTCAGTTGGAATACATATGTGACGGCAGACTCCTTCATGATTCGATATGCAGTACGTGGTACCACAAATTATAACTACCTTAAAATTGTTGGATCACTACATAGTTACAATCTAACCGGATTGTTGTCCAGCACAAGTTATGAATGGGCAGTACGTTGCATATGTGCTAGCACTCCAATTCAAACGTATAGCACCTCGTTGGTATTCACTACTCTTGCCAGTAGTTGTGGCACGCCGAATGCTGCCTATTTTACGAATAGTAATCGCACATCAATTTCAGCGACAGTGGGGTGGCGTTCAGTTTCTGGGGCAGTTAGTTATAATGTTAGATATGCGGTCCGCTATTCTGGGGCCTGGACAACTATTACTTCCACCACCACCAGCAAATCACTTACCGGTTTATTAGCATTGACAACCTATGAATTTCAGGTGCAAACCGTTTGTTCATCTGGTGTTTCAGGCTGGTCTACTAGTGGTATTTTCACTACGCTGACCACTTCGCTATCGATTACACGCGGTCCATATCTTCAACAAGCAAATACGACCTCGATTTATGTTCGTTGGCGAACCAACACCGCTTCCAATTCCACAGTTCGATTCGGAACGGCGTCTACGAATTTAAATTTCAGTGCAACCGACGCGGCCTCCACTACAGAGCATATTGTTCAGCTAACAAACCTCACGCCCAGTACAAAGTACTATTACTCCATTGGTACATCAACAGCGACCATTGCGGGTGATACCGGCTATTATTTTTTAACGCACCCTACGGTGGGCTCAACCGGCGCAGTGCGCATTTGGGCGATTGGAGATTTTGGACTTAATTCGACGGCTCAAAAACAAGTACGCGATGCGTATGTGAACTATTCAAGTACTACTAACACTAATTTATGGTTGTGGTTAGGGGACAATGCGTATGTCAACGGGCTCGACTCAGAATATCAATCTAATGTATTTGATGTCTATCCATATCAATTTAGAAAATGGGTATGCTGGCCATCCACGGGGAATCACGATCTCTATTCTGCCAATGCAGCAGCTCAAACCGGAGCCTATTTTGATGCATTTACGTTACCAAAGAATGGCGAGGTCGGAGGCATGGCAAGTGGAACAGAAGCCTACTATTCCTACAATTATGCGAACATCCATTTTATTTGTTTAGAATCAAACGATGCTCCATTCCGTGCAGTGAACGGCGCGCAAGCTACGTGGTTAGCAGCTGACCTTGCCGCGAACACACAACGTTGGACGATTGTCTATTTCCATCATCCACCTTATTCCAAGGGGTCGCATAATTCGGACTCCAGTGTAGAGCTTGTTGAGATGCGTACGAATATAGCCCCTATTCTAGAACAATATAAAGTTGATTTAGTACTCAGCGGACACAGTCATGCATATGAACGTTCATACCTGATTCGCGGTCACTTTGGATTAGAATCAACCTTCAATTTGTCTACTATGGCCGTCAATTCCGGATCAGGTATTTATCCTAGTTCTTATACTAAATCGTCTCCTAATTTTTACGGAACAGTGTACACCGTTTGTGGTGTGTCCGGACAGTTGAGTTCTACAACGACCGGATGGCCTCACAATGCCATGTACACTTCAACCAATACTGTTTATGGTTCATTGGTGTTGGACATTGCCGGTGATCGTTTAGATTGCAAGTTTTTGACAAACACCGGATCTACGTGGGACCAGTTCACCATTCAGAAAATTGGTGTTACTCCTGCTCAGAGTCCTTCGATGGCATCCAGCCTTAGTAATTTATTATATCCCGCCAGTCCCATCTTTGATTTGGCCTTGTTCCCAAATCCGGTGAATGATGACGCTAGCATCCAATTCAATCTGGATAAAGCAGCTCAAGTACGTATCAAGGCCTATGATGTAAATGGCAAAAATATTTTTAATGAAGGCACTGAAATGCAGTTGCCTGAAGGTCCACAACAAATGAGATTGCCTTTTTCTCCTGCAACATTACCCAACGGTATTTACGTGTTGAGTGTAGAAGCGGATGGATTCATAACAACCCGTAGGTTTATCGTCCAGCATTGATTTATCGGTCAACATGATTGTACTGATCGAGTGTTGATAAGGCAGCCTTTAGGCTGGTCACTTGGCCGTTAACAAATCGGATATTTACCTGCGTACTCCTTCTACTGTTGGAAGGTGAAATTCACTATTACGATGACGTTTGCTGATTTAGGACTAGACGATTCCCTCTTGGATGGACTCGATGCGATGGGATTTGAAAAACCAACTCCCATCCAGGAACAAGTGATGCCACACATTTTGGAAGGAAAAGACGTCATCGCCTGCGCACAAACCGGAACCGGAAAGACCGCTGCTTACTTGCTTCCAGTATTGGATAAAATTAGTCGTCAGGAATTCCAACATACCTCTGCATTAATTCTTTCACCTACACGAGAACTTGCGTTGCAGATTGATCATGCATTTCAAGGGTTCTCCTATTACACCGGCGCAAGCTCAATTGCGGTTTACGGTGGAGGAGATGGTCAGACGTTCGAGCGCGAGAAACGAGCGATGACAGAGGGTGCGTCTGTCGTAATTGCTACCCCTGGACGATTAATCAGTCACTTGAATCTGGGGTATGTTAAATTTAACCAAATTGATTTTTTAGTGCTCGATGAAGCGGACAAGATGCTCGACATGGGTTTCTTTGAAGACATCATAAAGATCATCGGGTTCATTCCGGCGAAGCGACAAAACCTTCTTTTCTCGGCTACTATGCCGACCAAGATCCGCGAGTTGGCTCGTAAGATCATGAACGATCCGTTCGAAGTGAACATCGCCATTAGTAAGCCGGCAGCCGGAGTAACGCAAACCGCATTTGTTGTGTATGACCGACAGAAGCCCGAACTGCTTAAACGTATCCTCACTCAACGTACGGATCCGAGCATGCTGGTATTTGCTTCTACCAAACAGACAGTCAAAGACCTTGAACGTGATCTTCGTAAGAAAGGACTTCCTATTCGCGCGATTCACAGCGACCTTTCGCAAGAAGAGCGAGAATCTGTTTTGCTTTCATTCCGCTCACGTCAAACCAAAATTCTTGTCGCCACCGACATACTTTCCAGAGGTATCGACATTGATAACATTGGTTTAGTTTTAAATTACGACGTTCCTGGCGATGCAGAGGATTATGTGCACCGTGTTGGTCGAACAGCACGTGCTGAAACAACGGGCGAAGCCATCACATTCATTGGGGAAAAAGATCAGCGTCGATTTTCAGACATTGAAAAACTTATTGAACGAGTCATACCTAAAACGGAGATGCCAGCTGACCTGGGAACTGGCCCTGCATACGAACCCGAACGCAAAATAAGTTCGGGAAAAAACAAGCGGCCTCTATTTCGCAAGAAGCGCCGCCCTGGCCCCGGAGGAGCTCAATAACTTTTTTGAATCCGAATAACGACCGACTTAGAGGTTGGAGTATTGCTTTTGTCGGCCACGCTGTTGATTGGAACCAATACGTTCGTTTCAGGAAAATAAGTCGCAGTACATTTTTCAGGAATATTGAACGGAATGACGATGAAGTGATGCGCCACTCTTTCTCGGCCTTCGTGTTGATTGTACAAGTCGACGATATCGCCTTTAGAAAGTCCCTCTCGCGTAGCATCTAGTTCATTCATAAAAATGACTCGTCGTTCATTATAGACGCCACGGTAACGGTCGTTTAGACCGTAGATAGTTGTATTAAACTGGTCGTGACTACGAATCGTCATCATCAAGTATTCGTCGTCCGCCAAATGATGTTCTGTAATTCCGGAAATGCTGAATGGCGCTTTTCCGTTGAAGGTGTTAAAAGTTCCTTCGCGTGCGCTATTAGGTAGGTAAAATCCTCCTGGAATTCTTACCCGATGGTTGTAATCAGAAAATCCTGGAATTGTTGCTTCTATGGCATCACGGATGTTATCGTAATGTTTTCTGAATTCATCCCATCGACTATGGCATTTTTCACCAAATGTAGCTTTAGCCAATTGACACACGATCATCGGCTCACTCATCAGTTCTGAGGAAATAGGCGTGAGACTTCCTTTTGAAAGTTGAACAACGCCCATTGAGTTTTCGCACGACACAAATTGTAATTCACCATTTAGTTCATCCTTGTCACTACGACCATAGGTAGGTAGAATGATCGCCTCTTCACCAGTAATCAAATGGCTACGATTTAATTTTGTGGAAACTTGCACCGTTAGTTTACAGCGTTGTAGAGCAGCCGCTGTAAATAAGGTATCAGGAGTTGCTGATAAGAAATTTCCACCCATGGCAAAAAACACCTTTGCTTTTCCATCGTGCATGGCATGTATGCATTCCACCGTATCGTATCCGTGATTTGCAGGAGGTACGAAACCAAATTCCCGTTTAAGGTTATTCAGAAATTTTTCAGATGGTTTTTCATAAATACCCATCGTACGATCTCCTTGCACGTTGCTGTGTCCTCGTACAGGACAGGTGCCAGCGCCAGGTTTACCGATACTTCCTTTAAGCAGTAATAAGTTCACTACCTCCTTAATGGTATCTACAGCATTTTTATGTTGTGTGAGACCCATGGCCCAGCAGGCAATGATTTTTTTGCGTCCTTTCAGTAGTGTTGCCGCCTCTTTCACAGCTGCTATTGAAACTCCTGACTGATGAATTAAATTTTCCAGGTCAAAGCTTCGAAGATGGTCGCAATACTCCTTATATCCAGTGGTATGATTGCGTATGAAATCAGCATCAAAAACACTGCCTGGATTTTTTTCTTCTTCTTCCAGCAACAAGTAATGCATGGCTTTTAACAAAGCCATATCTCCGTTAATCCTTACCTGTAAAAAAAGATCGGTCAGTTTGGCCTTAATGCCTAGCATGCCTTTTGCCGATTGCGGATCCTTAAAGCTGATGAGACCGGTTTCAGGCAATGGATTTACCGCGATAATTTTTGCACCATTTGCTTTCGCTTTTTGTAAGGCAGTCAGCATTCTGGGGTGATTCGTTCCAGGGTTTTGTCCGAGAATGATGATCACTTCGGCCTCGTAAAAATCTTCCAGCGTAACAGATCCTTTGCCAATTCCCAGTGTTTCATTCAAAGCGGTACCGCTTGATTCGTGGCACATATTTGAACAATCGGGTAGATTGTTTGTACCGAATTGCCGGACGAATAACTGGTATAGAAAAGCAGCCTCGTTGCTAGTTCTTCCGGAGGTATAGAATACGGCCTCGTTCGGAGACGCTAGTTCGTTTAATGTTGAGGCGATTTTCTGAAAAGCATCTTCCCAAGTGATCGGCACATAGTGAGTTCCGTCTTTTGGCAAATACATCGGTTGGGCGATGCGCCCCTTCTTTCCGATTTCAAAGTCACTTAATCGAGAAAGTTCTGCGATGCTGTGTTTGGCAAAAAAATCTTCGGTCAGTTTTTTCGTGGTAGCTTCTTCGGCAATAGCTTTAGCACCATTTTCACAATATTCGGCAATCGACGAGCGATCGTCATCAGGATCTGGCCAGGCGCACCCCGGACAATCATACCCATCTTTTTGATTGATATTCAATAACGCTTTGACACCTCGCGCCATGTTCATTTCACCAAACACGTGTTCAACAGCACTTATGACAGCGGGTATTCCTGCAGCGGATTCCTTGGGCTTACCAAGCTTAAGCCCGGTGAAAGATTCTGGATTCTCCGGATTTGGAAGAGTATTTTCTTCTTTCATGAAATGATTCTTTTTTCAGCCGAATAACAATTAAATCGGGCTTCGCGTAAGAAACCGATTAACGTGATGTCGAACGAACGAGCCAAGGTTACCGCCAGACCAGACGGCGCACCCACAGCTGCCACAAAACGGATACCCGCCATCGCAGCTTTTTGAATTAACTCGAAGCTCGCTCGACCACTTAACAAAAGTAGATGCTTATTAAAGGGTAATTCCTGTTTTGAAAAACCAGCGCCAATGAGTTTGTCAAGTGCATTGTGCCGCCCTACATCCTCTCGTACGTAGAGTAATGTACCGTCAATTCCAAACAACGCACTTGCATGCAATCCACCGGTGTGTTCAAACACCAATTGCTTTTCTCGTAGTCGTACAGGTAATGACAGCAGCATTTCTTCGGTAATCTTCCAATCGTCAGTCTCTGCAGAGGGTTTACATTGGGTTAAAACTGCATCAATCGATGTTTTACCACATACACCACAACTGGAAGTGGTATAGAAATTACGTTGTAGTCGAAGCATATCTGGATCAATACCTGGCGATAAGGCGATGCGTACAATGTTGTTTTCTGATCCTGAATTTCCGTGATCTATACAGTATCGGATGCCAATTACATCTGACTTCTGATGAATGATACCTTCGGTGTAAAGAAATCCCAGTGCTAGTTCGAAGTCGTTTCCGGGTGTCCGCATCGTCACGGAGATATTGCTGGTTGAGCGGTCTTTTTCAGGACCATATTCCAAGCGGATTTCCATCGGCTCTTCGGCTGCCAATAAGTCTTCCGCTGCTTCCCACTGGTTTATGTGGAAACGATGGATGTTGAACGTATTGACAGGATGCTGCATGAGAAAGTAAAGTTAAGCAGCGCGATGATATTATCCCTCTTCATAGCGTACAGTTTTCATGACTTTTTCAGCCTCGCTCGTAGTATCGATGCTGGTAATCCACGATGGATGAGGTTCAAGTGCATGGAAGCGGACTGTTTGAATAAACCGTGATAAAGATTGCTTTCCCGATTGGTGAAAATCAAGCAATGAAGTAAAGCAAGTGGGCTCATAGATGGTTACTAAAGGCTCGATCAAACCAGTGTTCGAATTTTTAAAACCAACTCCATCATATTCGCTGGATCGTGCTTTCAGAAGTGATGTGATGGTATTTGAAGCGACCATCGGGTAATCACAACCGATAATCATCCAAGCTTTTGCTGGAGAATTTTTAATAGCCATTATTAATCCCGCCATTGGCCCGATTGATCCCAAGTCGGGATCGTCTGAAAGTAATTTTATAGCAGATTCTTGATTTACTTTTTTAACAGACAAGAAAATTTCAGAGCAAAAGGGTTGCAGTAAATCAAACAACCATTCACGTTGAGGTTTGCCGTGATAGTTTAACAAGGATTTGTCGACACCCATGCGGGAACTTTCGCCGCCCGCAAGGATAAGCCCGTTGAGTCCGGGTAAATTATGATTTATAGAAATACTCACCGCGATGTCACTAGTATAGTGACAAGATAACTACTAAATAAGAAAGCGCAGTACGATTTAGGTTAGAGTTCTTTTACGTTAGGATTATAGAGTTCCCATAGTCGTTGAACAGGAATTACGCGTCGCTTGAGCTTGGTGTCTTTTGCACCTTCTAACCAAAATTCCGGATAACAACTGATCGTTTGATTATTGTTGATCATACGAATTTCCTCTTGCCACCCCGTCCAATGGTAGTTATTATAGAACATTTCTACTTCACCTGTAAAGCAAAAGTTTAAGAATGCAGGGTAGTCGAGTCCCGTTGACACCCATTCACGATCATTGGGTCCTTGATAATAGACCATTGCCTTTTCAAAATTCGAAGTAGGAGTTAAATAAAGAGCAAAGAATCCGCCGACAACATCATCGGCTATCATCAGAAATTTCACACCATCTTTATCAGGCTTACATTTTCCATTGTTCCATTCTACAATTCCACGATTGAATTCAGCACTTCCAGATCCGATTACTCGAAGCCAGCCATTGTCGACCATCATACCTCCGCAGTTGAATACAAAAGCAGCCAAGGTAGAGTTCAGTTCATATTTGCCACGGAATAGTGCAAAAGCGCCTCTGGTAGTATCCGTTGGAATAATTCGCACATTGTTTGTTGCCTTTGCCGCGTTGGCTGAAATTTTTCGCCATGCATTTTCCGTGGAAGCAGCATAATCAATTCGTTGATTTTTCTGGCCTTGCGAAAAAGCCTTAAAATTACACACGAACAGTGCAATGGCGAGTAATACATAGAGGCGTTTCATTGCGTGTATGGGCTATTGAGAGAACTGACAAGTTACTTTTTCAAACCACGAATAGGGCTGAAAAATCGGTCATTTCTTACAGTTACACCAACCTAACCATCGAGCGATAGCGCTATTTCACAATAGCAATGAATCAAATCCGGATACAAACATTCCGTTCCTCTGTAAAGAAATTCAATGCCTCAAATCCACCTTCACGGCCAACGCCACTGTTTTTCATTCCTCCGAACGGAGTACGCAGGTCGCGTAATAGCCAGCAATTGATCCACACAATTCCGAATTCCAGCTGTCCTGCCATACGGTGAGCACGACTAAGATCAGAGGTCCACAGTGAACAGGCTAGTCCATATTCTGTGCTATTGGCATAGCGAATCACATCATCCTCAGCATCGAACGGTTGAAGAGTAACGACCGGACCAAAAATTTCTTCTTGGTTGGTCCGACAATCGTACGAAAGGCCTTCAAACACTGTTGGTTCAATGAAGTAACCATTGGCGCAGCGACCTTCGGGTTGAACGGCTTTCCCTCCGCAAAGTAAAATGCCTCCTTCTGTTTTGGCTAATTCGATGTAGGAAAGAATTTTTTGAAAATGTTGTTCGGATGCAATTGCCCCTAACCAGTTTTTTTCCTCGAGTGGGTCGCCCACGCGGAGTTTTTTCACTTCTTCCACAAATGCATTTTTAAATCGTTCGTAGAGCGGACGCTCAATTAAGATTCGAGACCCACAGAGGCATATTTCACCTTGATTGGAAAACGCTGATCGGACGGCAGTCTGAACGGTTTTGTCAAAATCTGCATCAGCAAAAATGATGGTTGGATTTTTTCCTCCTAACTCCAACGATAATTTCTTGAACATTGGCCCCGCGGTCTGAGTGATAACGGCCCCGGTTTTTGTACCGCCGGTAAATGAAATGGCGGGAATAGTTGGATGAGATACAATACTCATTCCGACTTTAGGACCGAGTCCGTGTACGATATTCAATACACCTGGTGGTAGCCCTGCTTCAATGGAAAGTTCTCCAAGCAGGTATGCAGTCATGGGAGTAATTTCTGACGGCTTAGCCACCACTGTGCAACCTGCGGCCAATGCCGGTGCAATTTTCCAGGTGAATAAATAGAGTGGAAGATTCCATGGCGAAATACAGCCTGCTACACCAATAGGTGTTCGAAGTGTGTAATTGATAGCGGTTTGCTCCATTGCATGAGCTTCAGTATGCGCATGCAATGCGGCCGTTGCGTAGAATTGGAAATTGGAAACAGCGCGTGGAATATCAACACTTCTTGAGAGCCAAAGTGGTTTACCTTGATCGTTTGATTCTGCCAATGCCAATCGTTCAAGGTTTTTTTCGATGAGCGATGATAGATTCAATAACAAGGCGCTTCTTTTTTCTTTAGGTAGACCAGACCAAGTTGGAAATGCTTTTCGCGCAGCATCTACTGCGGCATTGACATCCCGTTCATCGGAGTCAGGAATTTTGGAATATACTTCTCCGGTCGCTGGATTAATGTTATCCAAGTAGGAACCGGAAGCAGGGGCAGTGGATTCGCCGTTTATTAGATTAGCTAAAAAAATCATGTTTTTATTGAATAGGGTTGAAGACAAAATCCTGAAAACATGTTTTTTTTACGTTTTCAGGCATAATCAGCTCAAAATTACAGCAATATCTACATCCTTTGTTTGACCCGAAGACAATTTGTACTACATTTAAAAATCGCCAGTGTACTAATCGGAGTGAAATCGTGAAAACAGCACTATTGCATCGTCACAATCAGGAGGTACTTGATCGAATCAATCGGTTATTCGAGCGCAAGAAATTTAGGTTGGTGAGTCAGCTCATGGACCATGAAAACGGCGTCTTTCAGTTTCGCGGTAAGAAAACCTACTTATTGCCTACGCGCAATGTGGAAGGTTTGGATTTGAAAGTCTACCGGGTATCCGATACGGTGACACGCGTTGAAATATCTGTTTTGAAAAATGATCTTGAGGTGGAATCTCAGGTATATCGAGACAAAGAAGACCGTTTAATTGAGACGGTTTATAAACTATTTTGATCAGAGGCATCCGGTTCTTCCGCCGTCCACTGGTAGATTAACTCCAGAAATATATCCCGCTGCAGGCGAGGCGAGAAAGGCAACAGCGCTGGCTATTTCACTCGCTTCGGCAAATCGTTTCATCGGAACCTCTTCCAACATTTCGTGTTTCACATCATCGATACGGCTACCCGTTTTAGTGGCTTTTGCCTCTATAATAGACCGCAATCGAACCGTGTTGGTAGCACCCGGAAGCACATTATTGACAGTGATTCCGTAGTGAGCTACTTCGTTAGCCCAAGTTTTAGACCAGTTAGCTACGGCAGCTCGTACGGTATTGGATACTCCCAAGTTTTTAAGCGGTTGCTTGACCGAGGTAGAGATGATATTAATGATCCGACCATAGCCTTCTTGTTTCATACCCGGAAACAGTGCTGTAGCAAGCAGTTGGTTACAGATCAGATGATTATTGAAGGCTTGTAAAAACGCCTCTTCGGTGGCTTCGGTAATTGGTCCGGAAGGAGGTCCTCCAGTATTGTTAACGAGGATGTGTATGTTCTTACTTGCCACTAGTTTTTCCACGACTTTCTTAAGTTCCAAAGGTTGTGAGAAGTCTGCCACGACGTAGTCGTGTTGTTGCTGGAACAATGTGGAGAGTTCTGACCGGGTTTTACGCAGGGTCTCCTCATTTCGGGCGACGAGCGTGACAGAAGCGCCTAAGAGGGCCAATTCCAAAGCAACAGCTTTTCCTATTCCTTGTGTGCTGCCGCAAACAAGGGCCTTTTTTCCGCGTAAGTCGAGGTTCATAGTGGTTGAATTGGACGTCTGTTTTCGCTAACTTTGGTACATCCGTATAGAAACTGCGTAACGAAAGCTACCATAAAAAGTTATCTGGCATAAAGCTAAAAAACGATGGAATATCTAATTCGACGTTACCAATCAGAGGTAGGCCTAACCCGCGAACAAGCGGTCGTAGCGGCAGAGGTCACCATGCAGTTTTTAAAAGAGAAATTTCCTGCTGTGCTTCATGCGGAACTTGATAAAGTGGCGGATGGCGGTGAGTTTGGTGATGCAACCAAGGAGAAAGCGGTCGATGTTAAAAATAAAGTGGAAGATCTTGCCAAGCAGGCTGGAGAAAAGGCAGAAGAAATCGCCAAAGAAGTAAAAGAAAAATTAAGCGGATTCTGGCACGGAAAATAATCGGTGCGGTATCTATAACATAACAACAACATGGCAATAAAAAGAGCGTTCTCTTTCAAGAACTGGATTGATGAAAACCGTCATCTCCTGAAGCCTCCAATCGGCAATCAAGTTGTTTATCAGCCAGACCAGGATTTTATCGTTATGGTTGTTGGTGGACCGAACTCGCGCAAGGACTATCATTACAACGAGACGGAAGAGTTTTATTATCAGCTGGAAGGCGACATTGTCGTAAAAATAATGGAAGACGGCCAGCCAGTCGACATCCATGTTAAAGAAGGAGAAATTTTTCTATTGCCGGCCAAAGTCCCTCATTCTCCACAACGTCGACCGAATACAATTGGTTTAGTCATGGAGGTCCAGCGCCGCGAAGGCATGAAAGATGGATTAATGTGGTTCTGTGAAAAATGCAATCACAAGTTGCACGAGCAGTTTTTTGATTTGAAAGACATTGTTGTGCAACTTGCTTCAGCGACTACGGCTTTCTATCAGAATATGGAGCTGTGTACTTGTAAGAATTGCGGACACGTCATGGATCCGCCACAACAGTTAACCTGAACCACTACGTTTAAAGAGTCGTACTGTGAATAAAAAATTAACCAAGAAAGAGAAGCACGCAACACAACCGCAGGGGCCTTCTCAGAAGCAATTGGCCGCTCAGGAGCAAGGCGCACGTCGTTTGCGAAGAACACTCGCCGTTATCGTTGCGGTGGTCGGCATGCTCGTGTATGCAAATACTATAGGACATGATTACGTCCTCGATGATTGGGGATTAATTCCCGAGAACAAGTTGACTCGAAAAGGCATCGAAGGAATTGGAGAAATCTTTAAGACCAGTTATCGTACTGGAATGGATGTTTCCGATAATACCATTTATCGCCCTTTATCGAAAGCTACGTTTGCCATCGATTGGCAATTAGCACCTAACCAGCCATCCATTGGCCATGTGGGCAACATTCTTTTTTTCGGTCTGCTTTGCTATTCTATTTTTCTCTTGTTGGTGCGGTTTTTCAAAGGGCAATTACTAGTTCCGTTCTTAACTGTTTTGCTGTTTGCTGTTCATCCATTACACACGGAAGTAGTAGCCAATATCAAAAGTCGTGATGAGATACTGGCGTTGCTCTTTCTGGTAGTCGGGAGTATGGCGGCAATCAGTTATGCTGAAACGGGAAAGAGCAAGTCTTTGCTTTCACTGGCAGGTTGTTTTTTCCTGGCGATGCTCTCCAAGGAATCATCCATTACTTGGGTAGCCATTGTTCCATTGGCACTCTATTTTTTCCGTGATCAACCTTTGAAAAAACTTTGGCCGGTTATTGGTGCATGCGTGGTTCCGTCGTTGCTATTTATTCTGATTCGCCGTAATATTCTTGGTCCCAGCGAAGCATCCATTCCTATGCTTGATAATTACCTCGCCGGCATCACTAATTTCTTGACCCAGCGCACATCTGCTATCGCCATTCTTGGATTGTATTTTTATAAATTATTTGTGCCACATCCATTGGTATCCGATGGTTCCTTTCATCATTTCCCGGAGTATCCATTGACGGATTGGCATTTCTTGTTATCATTTGTCATTTTTGCAGCGATGGTGCTTTTTGCAGCCTTTCGTTTCAAGAAAAAAGATCCGATATCATTTTCCATTCTTTACTTTTTCATCACCATTTCAATTACCTCTAACATAGTTATGCTGATTGGTACCAATTATGCAGAACGCTTGTTATTTACTCCTTCACTGGGCTGGTGTTTGGCAATGGCCTTGCTGATTTCAAAACCATTTACTTCAGATAATACGTCTACTTCCTCGCTTTCTTTGTCCAGTTTTTTTCAAAAAAACATGCGACCATTGGCAGTGGTGATAGTGATCGTATTGGCATTCTCCGGATTGTCAGTGGCTCGCAACCGCGACTGGAAAAACAACTATACGTTATATACCCAAGATCTTACCAAAGTTCCAGAGAGCGCCCACATGCGTTTTTATTTAGCAAATCATATTTCTTCGGAAGAGTATTTGGCAGAACATCCGGACTCTTTGCAAAAGGTAAAACTTCAACTCGAAGCCATTGCTCAATTAGACACCTCCATTTCCATTTATCCTGAGTATTCCGAGGCTTATCAGCGTAAGGCGTTCATCTATTTTTCGATGAAGAATTACGCAGCCGCTGAACCAGCTTTTCAAAAATCGTTGGATTTGAATCCGTCAGAAGCAGTAGCTCATAATAATTACGGCAACCTATTATTCGAAACGATGCGATACGAAGACGCACGCAAGCAATTCGAACAAGCGGTGCGATACAATCCAAGATATGCGCACGCCCTGAATAATCTCGCGAGCATTTATGGAGTTTTCGGCGAAGGAGAAAAACAAGCTGCACAGCAAGATCCGGCAAATCGCGCTATGCACCTGGCTAATGCCAAGTCGAACTACGAGACGGCTCTCATTTATTTTGGCAAGGCAATCAAAGAAGACCCTGAATATGCGATGCCGTATCAACTGATGGCCGTGACGTACAGGAATCTTGGCGACGAACAAACCGCCAATACCTACATGGCAAAAGCTGAGGAAGTAAAAAAGATAAAACGTTATAATGCTAGTAATTGATATCCATACACACATTCTGCCGGAAAAACTACCGGACTTTAAATCCAAGTTCGGGTACGGCGGATTTGTATCGTTGGACCATCATAAACCATGTTGTTCCCGGATGATGATCGACGGAAAATTTTTCCGCGAGATTCAGGATAATTGCTGGGACCCCACAACGCGCATGAAGGAATGCGACCACCATGGAGTCCATGTACAGGTGCTTTCAACGATTCCTGTGATGTTTAGTTATTGGGCTCAGCCGCAGGACGCATTGGATGTATCCATGTATCTCAATGATCATTTAGCGGGAATTATTAATCGGTATCCGGATCGTTTTATCGGTCTTGGAACGGTTCCATTGCAACATCCGGAATTGGCAATTAAAGAATTGGAACGTTGTATGAAAATGGGTCTGAGAGGAGTACAGATCGGTTCTCATGTAAATGATTGGAATCTGAATGAGCCGGCTTTGTTCCCATTTTTTGAAGCGGCTGCGGAAATGGGCGCTTCCATATTTGTGCATCCATGGGATATGATGGGCAAAGAGAAAATGAATAAATACTGGCTACCCTGGTTGGTCGGAATGCCCGCCGAAACTTCGTTGGCTATCTGCTCCATGATTTTCGGTGGAATTTTTGAGCGACTTCCTGCTTTACGAGTTGCATTTGCTCATGGCGGAGGATCATTTCCTGCCACATTCGGACGCATTGAACACGGTTATCGCGTACGTCCGGACTTGGTTGCCATCGATAACAAGGAAGATCCGAGAAAGTATTTAAAACAGTTTTACCTTGATTCATTGGTGCACGATCCTGTCATGCTGGATTACCTGGTCAAATTCATGGGACCAGAGCGGATTGCACTTGGTACCGATTATCCTTTTCCACTCGGTGAATTATCACCAGGTAAGCTGATCAAAGAGATGCCCTATGACAATCAATTAAAAGAACGCTTATTGTCTGGTACTGCTTTGGAGTGGTTGGGATTAAATCGATCTGACTTTATCAGCTGAGAGCTTCCGTAGTCGCTTATGGTTATCACAGATTTTACTGCATAAAAAAACCTGCCAGTGTAGCAGGTTTTTTTCGAATGAATGCTTCACCATCCTTCGCCTGATTTTGCTTTTTCGGCAGGCACTGTAAATACACGACTGATGTTGAAGCCGAGGTGGATGCCACCTTTTGACCAACTATCCCTGGTATACACTAAAAACTGATTCTCTGCGATGCCAAAGGAATTGGTGAGTTGTATTTGGAAAACGTGTCCACCGGTTTCTAATTCATAGCCGATACTGAAGCTATCGTAATATTTCGAGTCTGGTGAGTAGTTGTTGTCATACCGATAGGCATATTCCAACGTGATGGCGGAACGTTTTGTGAATTTGATGCGTGTTGCTGCGCTGATTCCATACATGTCGTTCTTGTCCGTGATGTTGTCAACGAGGTTATAGTGTACAAAGAATGGAGCGATTTGGAGGGAGAAGGAAGGACTGAATTTTTTTCCGACGATGATTTGGTTTACATAGGAGTAACGATCGATATCGTTGGCATATTTATCAAAGCTCGATGCCGGAAGCCGAAGACCTGTGCGATACGCTGACGTTAGAAGTGTCACACTCAACGGGGTGCTGTTATCCGTGGTTTGTCGGATCAGACGAAACTTTATAAATCCATCAACCATTTTATCAAGTGAACTTCGGCCGATACCAAACATCAACCGTCCGTCCCAGCTGTAATCAAGTCCAAGGCGAATGTTAGCTGGACCATCAATACCCCATGCGTCGTATGCGCCTTGATTCAATGTGCCAAAGCGGTGAGAGATACGAAAGTCGAGGGTTTTAGGACCCAAGCTTTCAATGGTTTGAAGATTGATGAGGCGAGTTGATTTGAAAGTAGCCCGAGCGAAATCTTTTTTTGTTTCCGTATCTGTTGTAGAAAGACTTCCCAGAAGATCTTGCGCAAAAACATGGTTAGAGCACAATAGTGAAAATAGAGCAAGTTGTAGAATACGTTGTTTCATCGGTTAGTTATTTTGTTGTCCTTGGTCAATCCACTTTTGGATTTTCACGATACTACATACTTCTATTTTTTCTGTTACGCCTTTTGGCATCCATTTGGAACTTGCAAGAGCAGGATCGTGGTTGATACGTTGCATGAAATCAATTGGACCACGATCCGAAATGGTTTCAATGGTGCCGTTGTAATCGGCCAAACTTCCATTTCCACCATTAGAAAGCGAATTGTCTGAATTGTGACAAGCGGCATCACCGGAACCACAACGTGATGTAAAGATAGGTTGTATTTGACTCGAGAATAAAATAGTTCCGGTAGAGTCGCAAGGCTCGGGGCCATTTGCTGCACTTAATTCTTCAGCATTATCGTAGTAACAACCGGTAATGATTAACGATGCGAATAGCATCACGTATAATATCTTTTTCATAATTATTAATTGTTTTTAGCACCTTGCTCTATCCATATATAAATTTTCTGAATGTCTTCAGTTGCCAACCATCCGTTAGGGGGCATCGGATTGTCATTTCGGTTCGTGATACAACGGTAAAGTTTACTACGGTGCGCATTGCCAGCAACTATTTCTCCATAGTCCATCACATCGTTGTAGGTGGTCAGTGACTCCGAATCATCATCATCATCATCATCATGATTACCGCCACTGTTATCATCGTTATGACAACCGCTCATGGTACAGTTAGATCCAAGAATAGGTTGAATGTCCCGTTGAAAACTTACTTCTGGAGTGGCCGACAAATCAGGATCTGTATGACATCCAATCACCAGTATCGAGATGATGACGCCGACGAACAAAAAGGAAACTACTTTTACCATAAAAAGAGCGTGTTAAAAAAAGCGGCTCGAGGCCGCTTTTTAGAATGAACATTATTGTAATACAATTCGTTTGACGTTATTTTTAGAACCGGTCTGTACGTTTACCAAATAGGTGCCTTTGGAAAATTGAGACAAACCAGTCCAACGAATCGATTGCTCGTTGCCTGATACTACTGAAATTGTTTCGGAACGGACGACTTTACCAGTAAGGTCAAATAGTTGAACAAGCGCGTTACCCGTAACAGCAGAAGTTAGTTCGATGGTAGCCTCGTCGTTTACGAGGCTTGGGAATACGGAGAACGAGGTGTTTTGATCTGGCGAGGAAATGCCAGTGGTGTTCATTTCAGTTAGTACGGTGCTACCTTGATAAACATAGTCGCTGCTTTCGTTGCCATTTCCGTTGGCGGCTACTCCACAATAGTAGAAAGTTACATTTCCTGTTCCTGCAGCAGGTGCAGTCCAGTTAAATACGAACGCTTTTGAGTTAGCACTTGCGCCGCCATTTAATTGGTGAACGACACTGGTGCGGGAATTTCCAGAAACGGTTACTGATTTTAGGCGAGTTGATGCAGCGTCGGTAATGATTAAAGATCCGGCATTGGCATTGGAGGAATTCAGGGCCTCAACACCTAATCCAAAAAGGCTATTGCCGGTACGACTAACGGTAAAGGTCATATTATATGTGGTGCCTGGAACATATTCATTGTTGGTGGTGCCTGTATTAAGGGAGATGGTACCACCACCGCTATTTAAAGCAAATGAATTATGACAATTGGTGCAGTTGGTTTCACCGGGCGAACCAGTACGTCCTGCTATACCATTATCACTCATAATTTCACTAGTTAATCCGATGAATACGGCACCGGACAAAAAGGATACAAGTAGTAGTTTTTTCATTTGTTTAGAAATTAATTAAGTTTTTAAAGCACGAAAGTAAATTATCTGTTTTATTTAATTCTGAAAAATCGATGAATAACCGAATTATAAACATGATATTCGTCAATATTGTCGAATTGCTTTACTAATTTTGATAGAAAGCGTCGTTTACACCTTAAATATTAGTCCCAAAATGAAAATCTTGATTGTAGAAGATGAGCGTGATTTACTGGATTCGATAGACAATTACTTGTCGGGTATCGGAATGAGTTGTACAAAAGCGATCAATGTTGAACAAGCGCTTGATTGTTTGGTGAAGGAGGACTTTGATTGCATTTTGCTGGATATTGGATTACCGGACGGCAGCGGATTCAACGTGATTGAGGCGATGCAACAAAAAGAACATAAGACAGGCATCGTGATTATTTCGGCTAGAAATTCGTTAGACGATCGCTTGACCGGACTCAACATTGGAGCTGATGATTACGTCACCAAACCCTTTCACATGTCGGAGCTGATAGCTCGCATTAAATCTGTAGCCCGAAGACGTTCTTCTCAAGATCGTAAGGCCATCGTGTTTCATGAATTGAAATTGATTCCCGATGAGATGGTCATGTATGTGGGCGAGAAGATGCTCACCATGACCAAGAAAGAACACGAGCTGATGATTTATCTTATTAGCAATCCTAATCGTGTCCTCACACGCGAGGCCATCGCAGAGCACTTATGGGGAGATCATGCTGAAATGGCCGATTCCTTTGATTTCATATACAGTCATATCAAGAATCTCCGCAAAAAGATTGTGGACAATGGTGGTAAGGATTATATCAAATCTGTTTATGGCGTAGGCTATAAGTTTGCTGCAGAATGAAGCTGTTGAATGCCACCAATCGATTCTACATCATTGTAGCACTTGCGCTACTACTGGTAAGTAGTGTTTTTTTGGTATATCGCGTCGTCTATGTGATTGACATGCAGATTACGGAGCACATGCTTTTCAAGAAATTACAAATTGAAAAGCAAATTGCAAGTCAGCCGGAATTACAACGACGCTCATTTTACATCAGTGATTTAATTAGGGTTGATACCATCTCTAAATTCACCACTTTCAAGGTTCAGATCAAGGATACGCTGATGTATGGGGAGTTGGAGGAGGCTGAGATTCCATACCGTGTAATGACCTACGAGCAGGAAATTCTTGGGGACGCCTACCGGATTAGTATAAGTCAACGTTTGACGCAGAACCGTGATTTGGTCAGTGGTATCGCTATCACTTTTTTATTGGTCGCCATTGATATCATCGCGTGTTTTTATTTTCTTAATCGTTATTTCTCCTCCACTATTTGGCGTCCATTTTATCGAGCGTTGGATACCTTGAAAAGATTTGATTTGCAGCGTGGAGGAAGAGTTCGTTTTGAGCCGACGGAAATAAATGAATTCAATGCCCTTAATGAGGAGTTGGTTAAATTAACAGATAAAGTAAGTAGTGATTACCGCAATTTAAAGGAGTTTACGGAGAACATGTCACATGAAACCCAAACTCCTCTTGCAATTATTCGCTCTAAGTTGGAGATTTTGCTGCAAGCAGATAATCTTAGCCCAGAACAGCTGGAGCAAATTCGGTCGACACTTGATGCGATCAATCGTCTGACAAAGATGAACCGTGGATTGATTATGTTGACCAGGATCGATAACGAACAGTTTTCCGACGAAGAAGACATTCGTTTTTCCGAATTAGTGCAACGCCGTTTAGTCGATCTGGAATTGTTCATCCAATCGCGCGAACTACATGTGGAAACCGAACTTAATAATGAGCTGGTTGTTCGAATGAATCCTCATTTGGCAGACATCTTGGTCAGCAATTTGTTATCGAATGCCATTAAATACAACATATCCGGCGGAAGATTGGAGGTTTCGGTGTTTAGCGACGCTATTTCCATTTCAAATTCCGGGAAAGCATTGACGTTTTCGGACCAGAAGATTTTCGAACGATTCAAACGGGGCGACGCGGTGGATTCTATTGGCTTGGGGCTTGCCATTGTAAAACGCATCTGCGATCATTATCATTACTTTTTGTCGTATCAATACCAGGATGACCTGCATCGATTTTACATTCAATTCACGAAAGAACGGCGAAATATCACCTGATAAGCCGCGTTAGTCCCTTTCCTGTACCCCTAAAAACGCTATCTTTGCAGTAGCATGTCTGACTCACTTCACCACGAGTGCGGGATTGCAATGATCCGCCTTCTCAAGCCTCTTTCTTATTATCAACGGAAATACGGCAGTGCTTTTTACGCACAGAATAAGTTGTATCTCTTAATGGAGAAGCAGCATAATCGAGGACAAGATGGAGCCGGAGTTGCCAACATCAAATTTGACGTTGAGCCAGGAACGCGATACATTAGTCGCTATCGTTCGGTCGAGAAACAGTCATTAGTGGACATTTTTGGTAGAATAAATGCGCGCTTCGAAGAAGTTGCAAAAACGGATCCTGAAAAACTTAACGATGCGGATTGGTTAAAAAAGCATCTCGCTTTTACAGGCGAGTTGTGGCTTGGCCATTTGCGGTATGGAACCTACGGAGGTAATTCTATCGAAGCGTGTCATCCTTTTCTTCGTCAGAATAATTGGATGACAAAGAATCTGGTGGTAGCAGGTAATTTTAATATGACCAATGTGGATGAGTTGTTTAATCAACTGATCGAGTTGGGCCAACATCCGAAGGAGCGGTCGGATACGGTTACAGTCATGGAAAACATTGGTCATTTTCTGGATGAAGAGAACGAAGAGTTGTATGCTAAATTCAAGGCATTAGGAAATAGTAAACAGGAAATATCCCCGCTCATCGCGGAACATCTCGATATCGAACGAATTCTAAAGCGCTCCTCTAAAAATTGGGACGGTGGCTATGTCATCGCTGGTCTGATAGGACATGGAGATGCCTTCGTGATGCGAGATCCTGCCGGCATCCGTCCTGCTTTTTATTATAAGAACGATGAGATTGTCGTGGTCACGTCTGAGCGTCCAACGATACAGACGGCCTTCAATGTTCCGTTGGACGAAATACAAGAGATTAAACCTGGACACGCATTAATCATCCGAAAAAACGGAAAAGTAACGGAGCCGATGGTGAAGGAGCCAGTGCAACGACTGAGTTGTTCGTTTGAACGGATTTATTTTTCACGCGGTAATGATGCATCAATTTATCAGGAACGAAAGGAGCTTGGACGATTGCTTTGTCAATCCATCTTGCAATCCATCGACCACGATGTGAAGAACACAGTCTTTTCGTTTATTCCCAATACGGCAGAGGTTGCTTTTTATGGAATGACAAGTGGCATTGAGGATTATTTGAAAGATGTTAAGAAGCGAAAAATTAAAGCGCTTGGTGCAAATCCGGCCGACGATAAATTGAATGAGATCTTGTCCATACGCCCGCGTACGGAAAAAGTAACTTTGAAAGACGCAAAGCTGCGTACCTTCATTACTAACGACAATGATCGTAGTGAGATGGTGGCGCACGTTTATGACATTACCTATGGAAGTCTTAAGTCTGGGAAGGACAACCTCGTCATTATTGATGATTCCATTGTGCGAGGCACCACGCTTAAAAACTCCATCATCCGGATGTTGGATCGGCTGGGACCCAAAAAAATCGTTATTGTCTCTTCCGCGCCACAGATTCGTTATCCTGATTGCTACGGAATCGACATGGCACGCATTGGTGACCTGGTCGCTTTTCGCGCAGCAATAAAACTTTTGGAAGAAAACAACCTGGAGCACATCATTGATGAAGTGTATCACCGATGCAAGGAGCAATTGGAGCTTGGTATGCATGAAATGAAGAATTACGTGCGGATGATTTATCAGCCGTTTACAGCGGAACAGATCAGTGCTAAGATTGCTGAGCTGGTCAAGCCAGCAGATTGTCAAGCCGAAGTAGAAATAATTTTCCAAAAGATTGAAGATCTACACAGTGCTTGTCCAAATCACCGCGGCGATTGGTATTTCTCCGGCAACTATCCGACACCTGGCGGAAACCGTGTTGTCAACAAAGCCTTCGTCAATTATATCGAAGGCATTTCTGCAAGAGCCTATTGATGAGCATCGTTCGTGTTTCTATCAGGTCGTAGCAGTGAATGATAGTATTCGTTAAAAAAAATGTTTTACCCCATACAATAGTCACTTTTTTCATTCGTTAATCTCAGCTATGAAAAGCCATCTCGGACAACTATTTATTGCTGTAGGAATCATCCTTACATCAATTATTCTTGGTAATGCTTTTAACTATCGTTTTAAGTCGCAGGAAACCATCTCAGTGACAGGATTGGCTTCCACTGATTTCACTAGTGATCTGATTGTATGGAACGGCAATTATTCACGGAAGAATATGGAACTACGTTCTGCGTATACGCAACTGAAGGCGGATGAAAACAACTTGAGAAATTACTTGGTTGGAAAAGGACTTGATCCTAAGGAGATCGTCTTCTCATCGATACAGATTGACAAAGAATTTTCATACAAATACGACGAGAATGGTCGGCAGACTGGTCAAGATTTTACCGGATACAATTTGACGCAACGTGTCACTGTTGAATCAAAGAACATTGAAAAGGTGGAAGAGATTTCCAGACAGGTAACCGAGTTGATTGAACAGGGAATAGAATTCTACTCGAGTGAACCTGCTTATTATTATACCAAACTTTCGGATTTGAAACTCGACTTATTGGCAAAGGCGTCTGCCGATGCACGGAAACGTGCTGAGATTATTGCGGATAACAGCAAAAGCTCAGTGGCAAAAGTTAAAAAAGCAAGTATGGGAGTTTTTCAGATTACCGGTCAAAACTCCAACGAAGATTTCAGCTATGGTGGTGCATTTAATACGGCATCACGGGAGAAGACAGCAAGTATTACGATACGGATGGAGTATCAGGTAAATTAACCCAACATTCCTTTTTGCATCAGGTACTCAGCAATTTGAATAGCGTTGGTAGCTGCTCCCTTTCTCAGGTTATCTGCTACAATCCATAAGTTCAAGGTGTTTGGTTGCGATTCATCACGACGAATACGTCCAACGAATACGTCGTCTTTTCCCTCAGCATCGATTGGCATTGGATAATGTTGTTGGGATGGGTCATCAACGACTACTACGCCAGGCATTGTAGCTAGTAAGTTTCTGATTTCCGCCAGCTCAAAATCGTTTTTGAACTCTACATTGACGGACTCGCTATGACCACCTTTTACCGGCACGCGTACCGTTGTGGAGGTGATGCGAATGGAATCGTCGCGTAGAATTTTACGCGTCTCGTAGACCATCTTCATCTCTTCTTTGGTGTAGCCATTGTCAAGAAAGACATCAATTTGAGGCAGAATATTTAAGTCGATGGTGTAGCGGTAGGCCATTTCACCTTTGACACCCTTACGTTCGTTCATCAATTGGTCGATGGCCTTCTTTCCCGTTCCAGAAACAGATTGATACGTTGAGACAACGATTCGTGCAATGCCATATCGCAGGTGCAAAGGATGCAAAGCCATGACCATCTGGATGGTCGAGCAATTGGGATTGGCTATAATCTTGTCGTTGGCCGTTAGTATATCCGCATTTATTTCTGGTACAATCAAGCACTTTTCCGGATCCATTCTCCACGCGGAAGAATTATCGATAACGGTAATTCCTGCTTCTGCAAATTTAGGTGCCCACTCCAACGAGGTACTGCCACCTGCTGAGAACAGAGCGACGTCTGGTTTCATGGAGATAGCAGTTGCAGCGGTTACCACTTTCCAGTTTTTTCCATGGAAGGAAACCTCTTTCCCGAGCGACCTTTCCGTTGCAACTGGAATCAATTCGGTTACCGGGAAGTTGCGTTCTTCTAATACACGGAGCATGGTTCCTCCAACAAGGCCCGTAGCCCCAACGATTGCTACTTTCATAACGATAAAATTATGCTACAAAGAAGCAGGATATTTATTGATCCTCCACATAGGGATTGTATCAGAAATCAACAGGCAATTCCTTTGCATCGTTAACATCTGAAGTCTAATAATGCGTACACTATTCTTTGTGACGACCTGTCTTTACTTCGCTTCTGCCAATGCACAATGGTCCGATGATTTTTCGGACGGGTCTTTCCTGATAGCTCCATCCTGGCAGGGAGACACAAGTTCTTTCATCATCAATGCAACTCAACAACTTCAGCTAAATGCCATTGACCCGGGGACCAGTCGGTTATCAAGTAATACGATGATACCACTTTTTATGGGAATTGAATGGCGTTTTAACATTCAATTAGCATTTGCTCCTTCTTCATCCAATTATGCCCGGGTGTATTTGGTCAGCGATCAACCCGAGTTAAATGGCAACGGATATTTTCTCCAATTTGGGGAAGCTCTTTCGAACGATGCGGTTGAGCTTTTTCGTCAAGACGGGTCCAATTCATTATCGATTTGCAGAGGACCTGATGGTCAAATTTCCTCCGCGTTCGAATTGGGCGTGCGAGTTACCCGCGACCAGGTCGGGGTATGGAGTGTTTATATTGATACAACAGGAGGAACGAATTATCAATTTGTGGCATTGGGGGCCGAAGGTCGATATGTAACAGGAAGTTGGCTTGGTATCCAATGCAATTACACATCGGCAAATTCTTCAAGATTTTATTTTGACGATTTCAGCATCGGTCCTATGTCTAATGATACTATGATTCCGGTTACGGTATTTCCACACGATGTATTATTCAGTGAGATTTATTTTGAGCCGACAGCTGATGCGTTGTTACCACCTACTGAATTCGTTGAATTGTATAATCACACCGGTGATACACTTGATTTGCAAGGGTGGTCGTTGACGGATGGGGCTTCAACCGGGACATTTCCGTCAGGAGTCAAAATAGCACCGGGCGAGTTCCTGGTTGTCTGTGACGAAGATGATAGGAACTTGTTCCAGCTTACCATTCATGTGGTAGGAATAAACTCATTCCCGGGATTGAATAACGATATAGGCGATCGATTGCGTTTGTTAGCGCCTGATGGAATGGTGGTTGACGAATTAATTTTTTCGGATGCAACGTATCACGATTCACAAAAAAATGATGGAGGCTGGACGCTGGAGAGAATCGACACATCGTTTTATTGTATTAACGAGGATAATTGGAAAGCCAGTGTACATCCTTCTGGAGGAACGCCGGGGCGAATAAATGCTGTAGCCGGACATTTCAGCGATAATACGTCTCCCTGGCTGGAGCGAGGATGGCTGGAAGATAGTAGCCATGTTCGCCTGGTTTTTTCAGAACCTGTAGACCATGCGTTAGAGGTGTTCAGCTATCTATTACTGAGTGATGAGCAAGTTCCAATTGTTCCTGTTTCTGTCATAGCAAAAGGCGAAGATGAATTTGAATTGTTGCTTTCACAACCGTTTGCTGGAAAGTATTTGATCTGTACGGTTAAAGGCAATGTGACTGATTGTCCCAACAATCCAGTTGATACGGTCCACGATGTTTGGATAGGGTATCCTGAATATGTGGAGGAAGGCGATGTAATATTGAATGAAATATTGTTCGATCCGTCAGATGATGGAAGTGACTTTTTCGAAATTGTTAATCGCTCAAGGAAAGTGATAGACTTAAAAGATTTTTCAATCGTGGAGACAGGCTTTGATCGTTTTCCGGAGGAAGGGTTGCCCAAGGTAATTACACCGGAACATTGTTTGTTGTTTCCCGGAAAAATACTTGCCTTTTCAGAAGACATTCCATTTCTGAAACAGCATTATTCATGGCACGATAAATTTCACTTGATTGAATCGGAGGACCTGCCGGATTTCAATACCACCAGCGGAGGACTTGTACTTTATTCGCAGGATGGTAAGGTGATGGATTGGATGCATTATGACGAAAGCTGGCATCATCCATTACTTCGTATTACTAAAGGAATCAGCTTGGAACGACTTAGTCCATGGATGGAATCTTCGCAGGAATCGACTTGGCATTCAGCAGCAGGGTCGATGGGTTACTCGACGCCAGGAGCATTCAACTCCCAAGTAACTGACACAGGAGAATCTACATCGGAGATGTCGTTAGTGTTGCCAGTGTTAACGCCTAATAATGATGGCGATAACGATGTGCTGACAATAAGGTATCATTTTTCAGATCCAGGTAGGACCGTTTGTTGTAGGATATTTTCAGCGGCAGGAGGATCTACTCGATTTTTGATAAACAATCAGCTGGTAGGCAATGAAGGAGTTTTTTCGTGGGATGGTACGGATGATCAGCACCGACTAGTACCTCCGGGAAAGTATGTGGTGTCCGTGGAAACTGTAGCTATAACAGGCAGCGTGAAACGCTATGCCTCCGGATGTTGCTTGTTTTATTGAAAACTATTCTTCACTCCAATAGTCGTACGGTAATTCGTATGCCTTGAGCGTTTTTTCAAACGCTTTTCGTTCAGCGATGTCCCGTTTGATCCCGGTATTAGAAAGTAATCCTTCTACAGATATTTTGCCCCAATAATTGAATTGTCCTTTTGAACGCACCCGTCTTCGGAATAACAAATTAGGCTTTCCGTTATCACTACTTCGAATGAACTGATTTACTAAGAAGTTCAGGGTGTTGTTCAAAAAGTTTCCACCTTTTTCTTTTTTGTTCATGATGCGTACCGCCAAGTCGTGATATCGCATGTCAATCGTTCCATACGAAAAGTAGTCATTGCCTTTTACCAGAATGGTCAACGTATCCACAACACCCGATTTCATCCGTATGTTCATTATTGGATCCAGTAGTTCATTCATACGCGCCATTTCAAATTTTGCCATACGTATCCGCATCCAAAATCCCTGCAGAGTGTCGGTATAAGACTGCCTAAAGTTTAATCGGAAAGCACCATTGCCATAAAGAGATCCGTTCAATCGTACAATCAGCGAATCTTCCGATGATATATCGCGATTTCGAATGTTGTAAATAGCACCGTTTAAATGGTCTAATAGCAGTTTACCTTCTTTGCCTGACTTCTGTCCAATTTCGTGATAGCGAACGGATCCATCGTTGATGGAAAATGTATCAATGGCCAATGGCATCGGTAGCTTTGAAATACTGCGAGCCAAGAGCGGCCGATACGCAACAGTATCTAATGGCCGTGTCTTGTCTCGCTCAGTCATGATGTGAATTTGATCTAACACCAAATGCTGCATCGCGAAGTAGGGTGTTTTTCCTGACCAATCAATGGTAAGTCCTTGCGATTTTCCATGCCCGGCAGTGATTCGCATGAAGTCCTTCTCGAAGGGAGCAGATTTCCAATAGTCCTCTCGTTCACCATTGTTAGCAAAACACATTGAATCGAATTCCAGATCGTATGCCAATGAATGGCGTACGGAGATACCACCAACAAATAATGTAGATTTGGGTTGACTGTAGGTTATATCACCATTGAAAATAGTCCACGGCTGATCTTCTAACAGTTTTTTCCAGTCGGGGATATTTCCGGATTTGTAATTATAATGATAGGTGGAGAATTCGCCAAGGTGAATATCCAGTGTGTCTTGTTTGTTTCCGATAATACGATGCCTAAAGCCGTTGACGCGCAATTGCTCCACTTGACAGGAAACGGAACGAGATAATGGTTCATACCTGAAATCGTGCAGCGATAATGAAACCCCGGTGGCAGTTATCCCTTTTTCACGGAAGCTGGACGAAAGTTCGTGACCGTCGTAGGTGGCCGATTTTACGCACAGCGCTGGATGATTGGCGGATCGATCAATAAATATAGAGTCAAGGACCAACAACCCCTTCAATGACCTTGATGCGCTGCTGACCGAGCCCGAAGAGTCTAACATGGATACGTGCACTTCCGGATCCGACATTTTCAATCGCGCAATGCTAAACCCATTTGGTAGGACGCTCTTCGCCGAAGTATCTTTGCTTGCTTTTGAAAGTGTGAGAAAAATTTTTGGATGCATCATTGAAATTTCCGTCACCTGCAGCGGATTGATGCGTGTGTTTTTCAAACTAGTTTGTATTCGCAGCTCATCGGCAGAAAATTCGAATTTCTGCGGGAGTCTATTGCTACTTCCTTTGACGACATGGAAAACAATCACCCCGGGTTGTTCCATGGAGAAATCAGCAGCTTCGATGCTTGTGTTTGTATTGGAGAATACATTTTTCAATCCATCGATTTTCAAGAAATCCCACGAGGCTTGTTGATTAGTAATAGAAAATCCATTTAAAACAATATTCAGTGTTGATGTAACCGTCATTGATGATTGACTGTTATACGTCACGAGTATGTTTTTTAGGTCAACCACATCTGCCGACAATAACGGCGTTTGAATTACCGACTTCTTTTTTCGCTCTTCGCCCTTCATGGACAAGTTTCCTTTTTCAACACGTATGGATGCCGCAGACAATAGACTTTCTGTAAACCCTCCGACATTTTTTTTGAATAAAATTTCCATTCCGAAGAGGTCCACATCTATCCCTCTTCCCAGCCGTCCTTTTACGTGATCCAGTCGTATCCCGACTTTTGCAGGAAGCCAACGGAACGCATCCACGTGCAAATCAATCTGTGGACCACGAATGGTGAATCCGCCAGTCCGGAATTCATCAATGCATTGAAATAGTCCGTACAAATCTTTTTGAGCTACCGTTTTCTTACCATCCATACGCAAGGCGATTCCAGCAATGACAATATCCTCGTTGGTAGAGTCAGTCGCTTGTAATCGAATGGATCCATTATCGATGATCAATTGGTCAATGTTTATTTTGTCTTGTAAGCTCTCCATCAATTGCCTTACTGATTCATCGGGTGTGCGTTTTAAGCCTGCTTTGCTTTTAGATTTTTCGGGTCGATCGAGTACTATTTCAGGTCGTAGCACAGCGACTCTTTTAGCGGTAACTCGTTTAGTTAACAGATCCGCTAATGACAGTTGCTCGACACGGAACTCCGGCACTTGGATCTTGTTGTCCATCGTTGCCTTGCTACCTTGGCTTGGAGTCAATTCATAGTTGGTCAAAACTAAATTGTTGTTCCCCCATTTGATACTGCCGAGAGCTACGTTGTACAAATCCCTCGAATCATTTTCCGAGTAATCTTTTAATTGCACATCGATTTCGCGAACGCTCAGGGCAGGTGTTTGCTCAGGGACTATTCGAAGATCTGTGATTTCCAGTTTATTCCCCACAATCCGCATCATGACTTTATCATTGTTCTTTCGGATATACTCCTTTAATAGCAGACTGTAGGAGATGTCGTTGACCGATAGATGGCGAATCAATATGGGGTTTCCATGATAACGGCGCTTTGCTGATTTACCTGTTTTTATGGGTTTATTTTTGGACAAGTTTAAAGACGTGACACCGGAAAGCACTTCGACGCTATCTACATCGATGTTGCCATGTTCCAGAAACTTGGACCAATCGAAACCGTCCACGGTGATGGAAGCCAGCTGAATGCCTGCATCCTGTATTTCGTCATCTTTAATCAGCAATACAAGAGAGTCGATTTGCAGTTTTCCCGTCTCTTTATTGAGTTTAAGATCATCTAATCGAACAGCAAGTGCTGAATCCGGCAAATGTATCTGTGGTTTTCGGAGTTCGAAACTTGCCTTTCCTCGGAACGGGTCTGCGAGGGAGTTTCCGGCGTTTTCAAGGTGAAAATCTTTTAATGAAAGATAAATGTGGTTCAACGAAAAATACCTGGAGGTATCAGCGTCTTCGTTGATTCTAAACGAGCCATCGGACAACGTGACTTCTTCTGCTTTCAGCAGGTCGAAAATATTGAAAAGCCCTTGCTGCATTTCAGCAATCGAACCGGCTGTCTTATCACGATTTTTTTTTCGGCCTACATTCAGGGTGATATCGGGGTTTACAGCATTCAGTCGCTTCAGGTCGAGCCTATTTCTGAAAATCAAATCACTGACGGATTGTATTTCAAGAACCAGTTCCTCGCATACAGCGGAATGAACGGCTGCGGAGTCTATCAAAGGCTCCATCCGGAATTTCCGTACGTGAATTCCGAGTGGGAAATAGGAAATTTTAAGGTCGTCTGTGTCGACCTGATAGCGACCTTTAGAAAGACGCTTCACTAATTCGTTGAGTACGGCTTTTGATTGAAAAGTAAATAATGCGTGGATCGAAGAAAAAAGTAGTCCGAAAATCATCAGAACGATTAGGGATTTCTTTTTTCGGGAAGTCATGCGATAATTGGAAGATAGAGGATAGCGCCTCAGTCGATGGTGGCGATGACCTTCAGTTCGATGGCGATGGGCGTAGGAAGACAATTAATCTCCAGGGTGGTCCTACACGGAGGGTGATCTTTGAAATATTCCGCCCACAATTTGTTGTAAATAGGAAAGTCATCTTTCATGTTGGTTAGGAAAACTGTGACATCAACAATTTTGTCCCAGGACGACCCCGCGTCTTCCAAGATATATCGAACATTTTTGAAAACGGAATGACATTGTGTGGCGATATCATAGGAAGTGATGTTGCCGTGTTCGTCAAGCTCGACACCGGGGATTTTCTTAGTGCCGCGTTCGCGTGGACCAACACCTGAAAGAAAGAGCAGGTTTCCGACCTTGCGTGCATGGGGATAGAGTCCGACGGGTTCGGGAGCTTTGGAGGAATCAAATTTATCAGACATGGTCGAGGGATGAATTTCTCACACAAAATACGGCTTTGGCTTGAACCCTTTGGCGCTTTCAGATGGAATAATGGACAATGAAAACGGTCGTTTTTTCACCATCAGTACTACCAAATTTGGGTAAATTCAACACTCAAATTTAAATAAATGAGTTTATAAACCAATAATTGATAATAAAAAGAGATATAAACATGTCACTCCATAACTAGCACAGACCATAAAATCATTAACTATCAGAAAATCAGTTTATTAAGACTCTTTCAAAGGATGGCAATACGATTGATTTTTTGTACTTTCGCATCCTTCATTTTCAGGCCTTTACATGCCCAAAAAGTATCCGGAATATAAGACGTTGGATCTCCCAAAAATTGCAGCAGATGTGCTGAAGTGTTGGGATGACGAAAAAACCTTCGAGGCGAGTGTGACCACGCGCGAGGGAAAACCGTCGTTTACTTTTTACGAAGGTCCACCATCGGCAAATGGTTTGCCCGGGATTCACCATGTCATGGCTCGCGCTATTAAAGATATTTTCTGCCGCTATAAAACGCAGAAAGGTTTTCAGGTAAAACGTAAAGGGGGTTGGGATACGCATGGACTTCCTATCGAACTGAGTGTTGAAAAGACGCTTGGAATTCGGAAGGACGATATCGGAAAAACCATTTCCATCGAGGACTACAACCGAGCATGTCGGAAAGAGGTGATGAAATACAAGGACGTGTGGGACGATCTCACACGCAAGATGGGGTATTGGGTCGACCTTGATCATCCCTACATCACGTTTGAAAATTCATACATCGAAACCTGCTGGTATCTTCTACAACAGTTGTATCAGAAAGGACTACTTTACAAAGGATTTACGATTCAGCCGTATTCACCGGCAGCAGGTACCGGCCTCAGTTCCCACGAGCTGAATCAGCCGGGTACCTATAAATCAGTCAAAGACACTTCAGCAGTTGCTATGTTCCGGGTGGTCGGTGACCTCGGAATTACGCATGATCATTTTTATTTCCTGGCTTGGACAACTACGCCTTGGACGCTTCCATCGAACACGGCACTTGCTGTTGGCGCCAAGATCAATTACGTAGCGGTTGAGACGTTCAATCCATACTCTGGCGATCCGGTAGTCGTAGTTTTAGCGAAAGACTTGATGGGAAAATATTTCCCTGAAAAGAATGCTGAACTTTCCTATGAAAGCTATCAACCAGGAGATAAAGCAATTCCGTTCCGTGTGATGAAATCTTACACCGGACAACAACTAGCAGGTACACGCTACGAGCAATTATTGCCCTATGCTCAGCCAACCGATGGTGATGCGTTTCGGGTGATTACCGGCGATTTTGTAAGTACGGAAGATGGAACAGGTATCGTCCACATTGCGCCGAGTTTCGGGGCGGATGACTTCCGTGTCGCCAAACAAAACGGAATCGGTACGTTGACATTGGTGGATCGACAAGGTCGCTTTACGGATGATGTTACCGACATGGCTGGTGAATACGTGAAGGAAGCATATTACACCGATGCGGAGAAAGAGGTTGAAAAGAAAAAACAAGGCGGTGAAAAATACCTTACCGTTGATGAACGCATTTCCATACGTCTTAAAAAAGAAGGCAAAGCATTCAAGGTAGAAAAATACGAACACAACTATCCTCATTGTTGGCGTACCGATAAGCCGGTTCTCTATTATCCGCTCGATTCTTGGTTTATTCGCACGACTGCGATCAAGGATCGGATGGTCGAATTGAATAAGACGATCAATTGGAAACCTGAATCTACCGGTACCGGCCGTTTTGGAAATTGGTTGGAGAACCTGGTTGACTGGAATCTTTCCCGTTCCCGCTATTGGGGCATTCCACTTCCGGTTTGGCGCACAGTGGATGGCGATGAAGAAATTTGTATCGGTTCGGTTCCTCAGCTGAATGATGAAATTGAAAAATCGGTCAAAGCCGGCTTCATGAAATCAAATCCATTGGCAGGTAAAACCGACACCGAGGCAAAAGAATTTTCATTTGACCTACACCGTCCCTACGTGGATGATATTTTCCTTGTTTCCGTTAGTGGAAAGAAAATGGTGCGTGAGACGGATCTAATTGACGTGTGGTTTGACAGTGGAGCAATGCCATATGCACAATGGCATTATCTCGGAGAAAAAGATGGTCCTATGGCCACAGCTTTCCCGGCCGATTTCATTGCAGAGGGCGTTGACCAAACACGCGGTTGGTTTTTCACGTTGCATGCGTTGGGGGTCATGTTGTTCGACTCTGTGGCATTCAAGAACGTAGTGTCAAACGGATTAGTACTCGACAAGAATGGAAACAAGATGTCGAAGCGACTGGGAAATGCCGTTGACCCGTTTGAAACCCTTTTAGCGTATGGCCCAGATGCAACGCGTTGGTACATGATTAGTAACGCGCAGCCCTGGGACAATTTGAAATTTAATTTAGAGGGGATTACCGAAGTGCAACGTAAGTTCTTCGGCACTTTGCACAATACATATTCGTTCTTTGCCCTGTATGCAAATATCGATGGCTTTGATTATTCAGAAGCAGATCTGCCCCTGAATCAACGTCCGGAACTCGATCGTTGGATTCTATCGGAGTTACATTCATTGATTCGTATGGTTGACGAAAGTTACGCCGACTACGAACCGACTCGAGCAGCGCGTGCTATTAGTGATTTCGTGTCTGAGCACCTCAGCAACTGGTACGTTCGATTAGGTCGTCGACGTTTCTGGAAAGGCGATTATTCATCCGATAAAATCGCTGCCTACCAGACACTATACACTTGTTTGGAAACAGTGTCGTTGCTTATGGCGCCGATCGCTCCTTTTTATGCGGATCAATTATTTCGAAGTCTCAATGACTGCAGCAAACGCTCATCTGTAAACTCAGTTCACCTCGCCGACTTCCCAGTCAGCAGTCCTTCAGTCGTTGATCAGTCGTTGGAAGAGCGTATGGAGTTGGCTCAACAGATTTCATCACTTGTACTTTCGCTACGAAAGAAAGTCAGTATCCGCGTTCGTCAGCCACTCAATAAAATTCTGCTGCCAGTAATGGATGCTTCGTTTAAAAATAAAGTAGAAGCAGTTCGTGATCTGATTTTAGCGGAGGTGAATGTAAAAGACATTGAATACATCACGGATACAACCGGCATTCTTGTCAAGAAGATACGACCTAATTTCAAAGTCCTCGGTAAGAAAGTCGGCGCATTGATGAAGGATACAGCTGCTGCTATCGTAGAGATGTCGCAAGCTGATATATTACAGATGGAACAGGCCGGTTCTTTTAATCTGATCATCCATGGTGAGGCCGTTAATTTGGTCATGGAGGATGTCGAAATATTATCGGAAGACATTCCTGGTTGGCAAGTTGCCTCCGAAGGCCGTTTGACCGTTGCGTTGGACGTAACAATCACGGAAGAGCTTAGGGAGGAAGGAATCTCACGAGAATTCATCAATCGTGTTCAAAATCTGCGAAAAGAGAGCGGATTTGAGGTTACCGACCGCATTGACATAAAGGTACTTACACACCCAGGTCTCCTTGAGGCGGTCCTGAACAATAAAGATTATATTTGCGCCGAAATTTTAGCGGCCTCCTTAGAACTGGTGGATACACTAGAACTGGACGGTACTGTTGAAATAGCGGTGGACGATAGCATTCAAACACGCATCCTGATCCGAAAACACGCTGCTGTTACGGCGAATGGATGATTAATCCCCTTTCAAGTATGAGCAAGAAGAAAGTCACAAAAGCAAAAGCGAAGCCAGCACCTAAGGCTAAAAAGCCCGTCGCTAAAAAAGCTGTTAAGCCAGTCAAAAAAGCTGTTAAACCAGCGTCAAAGCCAAAGCCAAAACCCAAAGCCAAGCCAGCTCCTAAAGCAGCTAAAAAAGTCGTCAGCAAGAAGGTGGCAAAGCCGGTAAAAAAGACTGCAAAGCCTGCTCCTGCAGCCAAGAAGGTAGCTCCCCAAAAGGAAGTTGCTAAGAAGGCTGCTGCTCCGGTAAAAGCAGTAGTAAAACCTGTCGTGAAAGCCGTTGCAAAACCTGCAGTAAAGCCCACAGTCGCTCCTGCCGTGAAGCCCTCTAAAGCAATACTTGCTAAGAAAAATGTTGAAAGCCGTCCGGTAAGACCAGCGGAGAAGAATCCGGTATTACCGCCAATGCCACCTCCGGTGAAGCCGGCGATTAGCAAATCACCACTTGCACCTACGGCAAAACTTATCCAAGAAGATCCTAATAAAACTCGCTATTCCGATAAAGAGCTGGAAGAGTTCCGAATCATCATTGAGACTAAACTCGAAGATTCCAGACGTGAATTGACTTTGTTGCAGGCACAAATGACAGCAGCCAATGACCATGGCACGGACGATACTGCAAATACTTTTAAAATGCTTGAAGATGGTTCTGAAAGTCTGGCGAAAGAAGAAGCAGGTCAGTTGGCCGGTCGTCAGAAGAAATTCATCGAACAGCTTGAAAATGCGCTGGTGCGTATCGAGAATAAAACTTATGGCATTTGCCGCGTTACAGGTAAGTTGATTCCCAAAGAGCGCCTTCGTGCAGTTCCTCATACTACACAATCCATCGAAGCGAAAATTAACCAGTACCGCGATTGATTGTTGGTTACCTATTTTTTTCCGGCTCCGAAGAAGCGACTTGTTCGTGGAAGGGGGCCGGTTTTTTTATGAAATAAATGGTTTGCTTAGGTATGCAATCCTAACCTGCTAAATTATTTACAGCCCCTTTTTTACGTTACTTTTGTTTCACACTATGAAAGAGACGTCTACCAAGAAACTCCTCCTGCTTTCAGGACTCATTATTTTCCTAGTTTTAGTAATCGATCAATCTTCAAAGTATTGGGTCAAGACCCACATGTACCTAGGTGAAGATTTTGCAGTGGCCGGCAAATGGTTTTACATCCATTTCACCGAGAACTATGGCATGGCTTTCGGACTTGAGTTTGGCGGAAGTTTTGGAAAAATATTTCTAAGTGTATTTAGAATTCTGGCATCGTTAGGAATTGGATGGTACATCGTTCACCTTGCACGAAACGGAGCACACAAGGGCTTAATCGTCTGTTTCTCCTTCATACTTGCAGGTGCATTGGGAAACATCATCGATAGCGCATTTTATGGAATGATATTCTCCGATAGTGTCAACGGAATAGCTACGTTATTTCCAGCAGAAGGTGCGTATGGAAGTTTTCTCCATGGGCGTGTAGTTGATATGCTCTATTTCCCATTGTTCTACGGATCATTTCCTCAGTGGGTCCCTTTCTGGGGAGGTGAACCATTTTTATTTTTTCGGCCGATTTTCAATGTAGCCGATTGCTCCATCACGGTAGGCGTTTTCATCTACTTGTTATTTCATAAACAGATTTCCGGCGAAAATAAAAATGAAACGTCGGCACCAGTTACGCAAGAACCAACCTCCTGAACGCCATGATCAGACGCAACATCACCTTGTTACTATTCGCGTTACTTTTCAATGCTCCTGTTTTTGCACAAGCTGAGGATAGTACGGCCTTACGAAATATCTATTCCGAGATTCTAGCGAATGGTAAAGCATACGATTGGTTGCGTGAACTTTCTTGCGACATCGGTGGACGATTGAGTGGGTCGCCTGAAGCCGCAAAAGCGGTTGAATGGACTCGGAAAAAACTCATCGAAGCGGGAGCCGATACCGTATATCTTCAAGAAGTATGGGTGCCCCACTGGGTACGAGGTGAAAAAGAAAAAGCATCCATCATCGACGCACAAGGATTTTCACAGCAAGTTCCTATTTGCGCATTAGGAGGATCCGTAGCTACTGCTAAAGGAGGTGTCACTGCACAGGTGATTGAAGTTTCCAATTTCGACGAACTTGAAAAACTTGGCGAAGCCGGCATCAATGGAAAAATAGTATTCTATAATCATCCGTTTGACACTAAGTTTATCAATACGTTCAATGCATACGGAGAAGCAGTGGAATATCGTTGGAAAGGTCCATCCATGGCTGCCAAGTATGGAGCCGTAGGAAGCATTGTTCGCTCTATGACGCTGGCGCAGGATGATTACCCTCACACAGGTTCGATGCGTTATGTGGATTCTTTGCCCAGGATTCCTTGTTGTGCAATCAGCACCAACGGTGCGGATCTATTAAGTAGTATCCTACACGCTTCCGCTACGACTAAATTTTCTTTTGAAATGCATTGTCAGTCGTTGGACAGTGTATTATCCTACAACGTAATCGGAGAAATTCGTGGTGCGCAGTTTCCAGAAGAAGTGATTGTTGCCGGTGGGCATCTTGATTCGTGGGATACTGGCGATGGTGCACACGATGATGGTGCAGGTATCGTACAATCTATTGAAATGATTAGAACACTTAGTGCGTTAGCTGAACGTCCTAAACGTACCGTCCGCATGGTTGCTTTTATGAATGAAGAAAACGGCACTAAAGGAGGTAGAAAATATGCGGAGGTGGCTGAAAAGAGTAGAGAGAAGCACGTGGCAGCTATTGAGAGTGATGCAGGTGGTTTTGTGCCTTTCGGATTAGGGCTTCAGATGACGGACGATAAGAAATCAAAAGTGCGTCGTTGGTCGTCGCTTTTTTTGCCATACAACATCTGGAATTTTGACGAAGAACATGGTGGTGCCGACATCGGATATTTACAACAGAACATGGATACGCCACTGATTGGTTTGGTCGTTGAATCACAACGATACTTTGACGTCCATCATGCTTCCATCGATACGTTTGATCGAATCAATAAACGCGAATTGCTACTTGGCGCGGCTACCATGACTTCGATTGTTTATTTACTGAGCGAATACGGTCTTTGATCCGTCCATATCATCATGGCTGAAAACGGACATATCGCTTCGCTGCTTTCAGTGCTGCCTGATTCGCCGGGAGTCTATCAGTTTTATGATAAGGAGGATAAGCTTCTTTATATAGGAAAAGCGAAGTCGCTGAAAAAGCGCGTCAGTTCTTATTTCCAAAAAGAACGGCACGAATACGGAAAGACCAATGTCATGGTACGTAAGGTCGCAGACATCCGTACCATCGTCGTAGACACGGAAATGGATGCCTTGCTGTTGGAAAACAGTTTGATCAAGAAGCATCAGCCAAGGTATAATGTCAGTTTAAAAGACGATAAAACGTATCCTTGGATTTGTATTAAAAATGAACGTTTTCCCCGCATATTTTCTACGCGTAAAATAATCCGCGACGGATCCGAGTATTTTGGACCTTTCACGTCCGGTAAAATGGTCAATACGTTGCTCGAACTCGTTTCTAAGCTTTATAAAATAAGAAACTGCGCGTTTGTTTTATCGGAAGAGAATATAGCCAAGAATAAATTCAAGGTTTGCCTCGAATTTCAGATTGGCAACTGCTTGGGTCCGTGTGAAGCGAAGCAATCGCAGGAGGAATACGATCGCTCTATCAAAGACATACGTCAGATTTTAAAGGGCAACATTCAACTGGTCATTGGTCATTTGAAGGGAGTTATGGAAGAGTATTCCGAAGCGTATAAGTTTGAAGAAGCTCAACTCATTAAAGAGAAACTGATTGACCTGGAGAAATTCCAACGAAAGTCAGTGGTGGTAAATCCATCGATTCACAATGTGGATGTTTTCTCCATCATTACTGAAGACGATTCAGCCTATGTGAATTTCTTACGTGTGATGAACGGTTCCATCATTCAAGGACACACGGTAGAGATGAAGCGAAAGCTCGATGAAACGAACGAAGAACTGCTGGAAATGGCTATGGTGGATTTGCGCACGCGTTTTTATAGCGAGGCGACTGAGATTTTACTGCCGTTGGAAATATCCTTGGACATACCCGGAGCAACGCTGACTGTTCCTAAAATCGGTGATAAGAAACACCTGTTGTTGTTATCGGAAGCAAACGTTCGGAATTACATTCGAGAAAAGCAATTGCAGTTGGAGAAGCAGCATCCAGAAAACAAGGTGTTCAAATTGATGGAGCTGATGAAAAAAGAATTGCGTTTGTCGGAGTTGCCCAAGCACATAGAGTGTTTTGACAATTCGAATATTCAAGGAGCTTATCCGGTCGCCGCCATGAGTGTTTTTAAGGATGGCAAACCCTCCAAAAAAGATTACCGACATTTCAATATCAAAACTGTGGAAGGTCCGGATGATTTTGCTTCTATGGAAGAGGTTATATACCGAAGGTACCGTCGAATGCTCGATGAGGCCCAGGAGCTTCCTCAGCTGATTGTGATCGATGGTGGTAAAGGGCAATTAAGTTCAGCAATGGAGAGTTTGGAAAAACTAAAACTCCGTGGAAAAATCGCCGTGATTGGAATTGCTAAACGTTTGGAAGAAATCTATTATCCGGATGACCCCTATCCGTTATACATCGATAAAAAAAGTGAAACGCTTCGAATTATTCAACAGCTTCGCGATGAGGTTCACCGTTTCGGCATCACGCATCACCGTAAGCGTCGGGAAAAAGGGACGATCAAAACCGAACTGAATGAGATCAATGGCATTGGTGATGCAACTGCTACAGAATTATTACGCGCATTAAAATCGGTTAAGCAAATCCGATTGGCAAGTAAAGAGCAATTAGCAGAAATTATCGGAGCTTCAAAAGCGGAAAAAGTATGGAGACATTTCAATCCGCTGAATTAGAAATACCATTCGCTTTCCTTGCTGCATTTTCGAGTAACTGAGCATTCAGAAAAAATTATTTCAACTGATCACTGAGCAGCTTCATCTCGATACGGGGAGATACCTTTTCGTATAGCACACGATATACCGAGTCGGTGATGGGCATGTGCACTTTGTATTTACGGTTTAATTCGTAGATGCACTTTGTGGCATAATAACCTTCGGCCACCATATTCATTTCGAGCTGCGCTACTTTTACAGAATATCCTTTACCGACCATGGTTCCGAAGAGTCTGTTTCTGGAAAATGAAGAATACGCTGTCACCAGCAAATCGCCTAGGTACGCTGAATCATTGATATCGCGGTTGATGGGATGAACGGCATCTACGAAACGTTTTATTTCCTGAATGGCATTCGAAATTAAAACAGCCAGGTAGTTGTCGCCGTATCCGACCCCATGAGCGATACCGCCGGCAATCGCGAAAACATTTTTCAGTACCGCAGAATATTCGGTGCCATAAATATCATCACTCACCGTTGTCTTGATATACCGACAATTCATCATGGATGCTAACATGTCGGCATTTGTAGTATTCTGACAGGCGATTGTGAGGTAGGATAAACGTTCCATGGCGACTTCTTCCGCATGACACGGACCTGTGATGACTCCAATCTGCCCGACTGGAATTTCATAGGTGCTATTCAGGAAATCACCAACAATTAGTAATTCATCGGGAATAATTCCTTTGATGGCGGAAAATACCATCTTGCCTTTAAAATCGTGTGGGGTGATTCCACTTAAGGAGGGCTTCAAAAAGGCGGAGGGAACTGCAAGAATGATAATGTCAGCATGATGAATGGCTGCAGCTAAATCGTTGGTGACTTGCACACGTTCAGGATCGATGACCACATCGCTTAAGTAATTCGGATTATGGCGGTATTTACGCAGAAAATCTGCAGTATCATGACTGCGTACCCACCAATGAATTGTCTCCACATTATTAGAGAGAATTTTGATGAGTGCAGTAGCCCAGCTACCGCCGCCGATAACAGAAATGATAGGTTTCATACGATCACAAAGATGTGAAATTTAATTCGCACATCACGTTGACTGCAAGTGGTTGGTGCAACAAAAGTGGATGGGTAGCCTCAGAAAACAACTTCTTTTTCGAATACGTCTTTACCACGCCTAATTTTTACTTTCACTGCATCGCCGTGCTTGAATTTTCCAAGCGCTTTCATATAGCTCATCATATCGACAACTGTATACTCGCCAATTTGAATGACGATGTCGCCCGACTCGAAACCTGCTTTTGATGCGGGCTTACCATCGGTGACCCCATCGATTCGCATGCCTTCACCATCGAAGGCATAATCAGGCACTACACCCAGTGTGACTTTGAATTTAGGGGCGTTTTCGTTTTGGTCGTCTTTTGTTTTTGCGAATACCAATTTACCATCGTTGGCGGTAAGAGTGATCGTGTTCAGGATCATGTGAATGATGGATACTTCGCCATCGTAATTGATAAGGTCGGCATCGTCCGATGGTTTGTGGTAATCTGAATGCGTACCGCTGAAAAAATGTAACACTGGTATATTTTGCAAATAAAACGACGTATGATCGCTTGGGCCAACACCCGATTCGGTTTGCTTGATACGGATATTATCGACTGAAATAGAATCCATCAGCGTTTTCCATCGTGTTGAAGTACCGCTACCGCTGATGATAAGTGCTTTGTCGTCAGACTTTAATCGACCGACCATATCCAGGTTGATCATGTAATTGACGGTGCCGAGATCGAAAGTAGCGTTCTTAACGAAGTTATTAGACCCGAGCAGACCTTTTTCTTCGCCGGAGAAAGCGATGAAAATATAATTATTTGTTTTTGGGCCTTCTGCTTTTAACTGACGTGCCAATTCGATGAGTGCTGCTGTTCCGCTGGCATTATCATCCGCACCGTTGTGTATAGCACGCGTGCCGCGGTAGAGAGAACCTTCATCGCCATAACCTAGATGATCGTAGTGGGCGCCAATCACGATGTTGTATTTTGCTTTGTTGTTAATCATGCCAACGACGTTGTAACCCGTTTTCATGATTTTATTGATATCAGTACCAAGCGTGATGTTGGTAATCACACTATCCCGAAGCAATTCTGCGGCTTTGCCTTTTGCGAAAATCACAGGCAAGCTGGTCGGTGAAATGCGATTGTTGAAGTCAGGTTCTGGAATGGTGAGGGAGGTATCGCTGTTGATAAAGATGACACCGGTAGCGCCACGTTGTATGGCACCATCGATTCGTTTTCGTAAATCAGTCCACTCTGCAAATTTGCCGTGAGGGTTATTACCATCAGGTGTACCGTATTCCATCACAAAGATTTTTTTGTTCAGGCCGGTTTTACCGAGGTAATCTTGTTGTTGAAGCCCCGGATCATCGATTCCAAATCCTACGCGCACGATGTAACCTGTGACATTGGAGTTGGATGAGTAGGGAAGTGGAACGAAGTCGCTTGGCGCTACAAAGGTGTGGTTGTTGATGTACAACTGAGTGCCCGGTCCGAAAGAGGCACCTCTCGGAAACGTGTAGGATTGCAGGAATCCTTTTCGACCTTTTGGACGAAGGTGGAGAAGTTCAAATTGATCGACGATATAATCACGGGCCTTGATGGCGCCAGGTTCGCCGGTTTCACGACCTTCGTATTCATCGGAAGCTAGAAATGTGATGTGTTCTTGCAGCTTCAATTTTAGTTGTGAATCGGTAAGGGGTATGCGAGTTGATACGCACGCAGTCAAAAGTAGGAGCGCAAGTAGCGAAGTACGTTTCATGGTTTAAAATTACGCAATTGTAGGATTACTTTAACTCTAGTACTACTTTCCCAAGACGTTATAAGGTCATAGCCAGGGCATTCACATCAGCTTGTCGCCATGCAAGAAATTGATATCTTCGAAGTAACGGTTTCACCCCTAATAACCCTATAGTATTGATTATTTTAAACAGTGAATGATGAGCACATTAAAAATTACGGTTCAAGCGACAATATCAGCAGCTAGAAGCAAAGTATGGGACTATTACACCAACCCGAAGCACATTATAAATTGGAATTTTGCAGATCCAAGCTGGCATTGTCCATCTGCATCAAATGACCTAGTTGTTGGCGGTCGATTTGTTGCTAAAATGGAAGCCCGAGATGGAAGTTTTGGATTTGTCTTCGAGGCCGTGTATACTGAGATTATTGAAGGAGAGATGTTCGCCTACGGATTCGAAGGACGAACTATAACAGTTGAGTTTAAGGATGTAATTGGACATACCCTGGTCACCGTTTCATTTGATCCTGAAACAGAAAATCCAATTGAATTGCAAAGGAACGGATGGCAAGCCATACTTGACAACTTCAAACAGTATACAGAAAGAAATTAACCGAAAGTAAAACATGAACTACCTTCAATTATAAAAAATAGGTGTTGCTAAACTTGCTCTAACATCCATACAAAGTATGGAATACGGCAAACTCGGATTAATTTGTCTAGCTGAAAAGTAATCATGTGCAATCAAAAAATCTATTCACTGCGATATACTGGCTATTACTTCAGAACTTCATGATGTAACACCTACTTGTACCATTGTTAATTTTAATTTACTTATTAAATGAAGAGTTGCGTAGCAGGTTGTTTTTTGAAAGGTAAAATCAAATGTTATTTTTGAAGCAACGTGCTGAATCAAATAAACAGCTATATTAATCGTCAATCAGAACCGAAACGTAGTGAGATGCTAGCGTTGCATCGCATGGTTATGGAAATAATGCCGCACTGCAAATTGTGGTTTTTAGATGGTAAGGACGATAACGGCAAGGTTGTCGCTAACCCTAATATTGGATATGGAAGTCACGCCATACAATATGCAGGTGGTAGAACTAAAGAGTTTTATCAAATCGGTATTAGTGCCAATCAAACCGGCATTTCGGTCTACATTTTTGGCATAAACGATAAAAAATACCTATTCGATAACTACGCAGATAAAATTGGTAA
>CANIAS010000012.1 GCA_947465495.1 Candidatus Pollutiaquabacter sp.
AAGATTATAACGCGGCCATTAGCGAGATGGAAACGGTTCTTTCTAATTGTGAATTGGAAAGCACTCAAGCCTTGAGGATTCTCGCTATTTCATACTATGAAACAAAGAATTATTCGAAAGGCCTAGAGTTTGTAAATCGTGTTTTTGGTTTGGTTCCAACAGATCGTTTGACGGAAAAGGACTATGAATATTCAGGTAAATTATTGATAGCTACCGGACAAGATTCTATGGGCATAGAACGACTGAAAGTAGCTTACGCCATGGAGCCGTCGCGCACCGATTTACTGTCTGAAATGGCCACGATATATTCAAAAGCAAAACGTTATACCGAAGCCATTGCTGTCTTGACAGAAAAAATCAATACCGGAAAAGAAGTAAAATCAGCCGATTATTTTAACCTTGGAAGAGCCCAGTATTTGAGTGGCCTCTATCCAGCATCCGATTCTTCTTTTGCCAAAGTGAATGAAGTGTCTCCTAAATATGCAACAGGTTATTTGTGGCGCGCTAAGGCGAATACCCAATTGGATAGCACCTCAGAAAACGGATTGGCTAAACCATTTTACGAGAAGTACATAGAGTTGGCGGTTGCTGATTCTGTGAATGCCACTAAATATCAAGGCGGACTGGCCGAGGCCTATGGATACCTTGCCTATTATTACATTCTAAAAAACGATAAGGTCTTAGCCCTTGATTATCTTAAAAAGAAGTCCCTTTTACCTTTAGAAGCAGAAGACCAGAAAAACGTCCTTCAGGCAATTAAACAACTGGAAGGTAAATAATACAAACCCCGGCATTGCCGGGGTTTTTTGTTTGGATATCGTATTTCATTTTTGCTGTTACATGGTAATTATGATTACTTTTCGACGTCTAAACATTACTTCTATCAACCATGAGCTTATTCATCAAGAAACCCATTGAGCAAATTATGCTTCAAGCAGCCGATTCGGAAAAAGGGCTGAAGCGAACACTCGGCGCAACCAACTTGGTAGCATTGGGAATTGGGGCCATCATTGGCGCCGGACTTTTTGTTCGAACCGCAGCCGCGGCAGGCGAAGCCGCCGGCCCTGGTGTCACGTTATCATTTGTGGTGGCCGCTATTGGCTGCGCATTTGCCGGGCTTTGTTATGCTGAGTTTGCTTCTATGATTCCTGTAGCTGGAAGTGCTTACGCCTATTCGTATGTAACCATGGGCGAAGTGGTGGCATGGATCATCGGCTGGGCGCTTATTATGGAATATGCGCTTGGAGCCGCGACCGTGTCAATCGCATGGAGTGAATATTTAAACGAATTGATGGATGGGGCCATACCCTATTCTTTGTGCCATTCTCCCTTTGAAAGCTTTACAGATTCAGCGGGCGTATTGCATACTGGATTGATAAACATCCCCGCCTTGTTTATTTTATTAGCCATGACAATGTTGTTGATTCGTGGAACACAAGAATCGGCGTTTGTTAATTCAATCATTGTTTTCATTAAAGTTTCAATTGTTCTCATTTTCATTGCAGTCGGTTGGCAATACATCAGGCCAGAAAACCATACTCCATATCTCATCCCGGAAACAATGGGTGTTGTTAAGGATAAAGCAGGAGCAATTATATACGACTACACACCATGGAATCGACACGGGTGGGGTGGCGTATTGGGTGGAGCAGCAATTGTATTTTTTGCCTTCATCGGGTTTGATGCCGTAAGTACTGCCGCACAAGAGGCCAAAAATCCTAAGCGTGATATGCCCATAGGTATTCTTGGCTCTTTAGTTGTTTGCACTATTTTATATGTCCTTTTTGCACACGTTTTAACAGGCGTTGCTCCATGGCAGGATTTCGTTAATCCTGAGAAAGGACGAGAAGCTTCTGTTGCATATGCCATTGAAAACTACATGCACGGTTGGGATTGGTTAAGCACAGCCGTTACTGTAGCCATACTCGCGGGTTTTTCCTCGGTAATTCTGGTCATGTTGATGGGTCAAAGCCGCGTATTTTATACCATGAGTAATGACGGACTTATTCCTTCGATTTTTGGTCAGGTTCATCCAAAATATAAAACACCATACAAAGCCAATTGGATCCTGTTCTTTTTCGTTGGCGGATTTGCTGCGTTTGTTCCCGGACACGTTGCCGGCGATCTTACCTCATTCGGAACGTTGTTTGCATTTGTTCTCGTATCTCTAGGTGTTTGGATCTTGCGTGTAAAATCTCCGAATGTCGAGCGTCCATTCCGTGCTCCTTTAGCCCCCGTTGTTTCTACGCTGGGCGCATTGATTTGTTTAGCGATGATTGTAGGGCTTGACAGTGAGACACTGAAGGTTGCCTTTGCCTGGATGATCTTGGGTTTGGTGGTGTATTTTCTGTATGGGCGTAGACATAGTAAATTAAGAAACATGTCGGATGTTCTACCCAAGGCCTCAGACTTCGAAAAAAGATAAGCAACAGACAAATCTTGAAAAGCGGACCAATTTAGGTCCGCTTTTTTATTGTTGTAGCCTTAAAACCTTATTGCCAGAATTTAGTAAAAGCCATAAGCATTGACCGGTTTGTTGACGATACTGATTTATAATGAATCGCTTTGGCGCGATGTATGGCTGATTATCATCAGCTTCCTGCTTTTTACGGGCACCATTTACGTTTATTTTCGACTCAGGGCGGGAGCCTATAGTCGTTTTGCCGTTTTACTCGAAGAGCGAGTTCAAGTAAAAACACGACAACTAGTTGAGAAGACGATTGAGCTGGAGAAATTATCACTTGTCGCAGCGAAGACAGATAATGCTGTACTTGTTGCTGGACCTACCGGAATTGTTGAATGGGTTAACGAGGGCTTTATTATTAGGTACCAGCTAGACGCGGCCGATGTAATTGGAAACAAGGTGTCCAATATCGGTGTTCATCATCATGCGGAACAGGTGATTCAAAAAGTCATAGATGAAAAACGGTCTCATATTTTTGAATCTTTTTTTTCGTCCGATACCGGTAATCAACGCTGGATATCTACGACATTAACTCCTATTTATGAGGAGTCTAATGCTAAGTTGAAAAAGTTGTTATTTGTTGACGCAGACATTACATCAACCAAACTGATGCAGGAACAGATTCAACGTTCACTGAAGGAAAAGGATGTTCTGTTAAAGGAAATACACCACCGAGTTAAAAATAACCTGCAGATTATTATTAGTTTACTGAATCTACAGTCGGGATATATCAAGGACGAGGCTACCTTGAAAGCGGTGAAAGACGGACAACTGCGTGTTCGATCCATGGCGTTGGTGCATGAAAAATTTTATCAAGCCGAAGAACTGCTGGAAATTAATTTTGGTGATTACATAGAAAAACTTTGTCAGTACCTGTATCAAGCATATGGCGACAAAACCGACCGTGTTCAGATTCGGTTGAATGTGGATCCTGTTGGATTAGACATGGACACCGCAATGCCTTGCGGATTACTGATTAATGAAATTGTAAGTAATTCGTACAAACATGCATTTCCCGGAGAAAATACAGGGGTTATTACCATAGATTTTCACCGCAATGATGGCTTGATTTTGCTTAAAATTAAAGACAATGGAGTTGGGCTACCCGCCAACATTGACGTTACGGCCACTGAAACCCTTGGAATGCAGTTAATTCAAGCCCTTACCGGTCAGCTGGATGGAAACTTAGACGTAGAACGGGACAACGGCACGTGTTTTTCAGTGGTTTTCGGCTACCCTAAAGTTTAAACCGGAAACCCGGTCGACTTTTTCAAAGTATAACGGCTTTTAAATAAGAACTATGGCTACACTTAAAATAATGATTGTTGAGGATGAAATCATCGTTGCGAAAGATATTCAACGAATTCTCAAGAAACTTGGATACGATGCTTTTGATCCATTCTCCAATGGTAAAAAAGCGCTTGATGCCATCGAAAAACTCACCCCAGATCTTATTCTCCTAGATATTAACCTGAAGAGTAGTGACATGGATGGAATTCAAGTGGGCGAGCAAATTTATCAGCATTATCAAATACCATTTATTTACCTCACCGCATTTTCAGATAAAAACACATTAGAGCGCGCTAAGATGACCGAGCCATATGGCTATATCATTAAGCCATTTGATGAAGATGATATCCGCACTGCCATAGAAATCGCGTACTATAAATACACCAAAGACCTTGAGCTAAAAAATAAAGGTAACCGCTTTGCTGCAGCTCTTGATAGCGTTGATGTAGCGGTTATTATCACGGACGCCAATGAAAAGGTTATTTTCATGAATAAGATGGCCGAAACCCTTACCGGTTGTCTTAAACAGGAGGCGCTTGGAAAGGACATTTCGATTGCGATGAAAAATTCCCCACAAGAAACCAAAAACGCGTTCAAGTCATTGGCGAAAACGGTGGTGGGTGATAATAATGGAAACGAAAGCGACTCTCAAATTCCTGTTTCAAACGGCGCCGGGGAAAATAAGGTGGCGGTAAATACGTTCCCTATTTTGTCTATTAATAATAAGATTAACGGTTGTGCTTTTGTCATGTCCTCTACAGACCGACCTGTTGCACCGGCTCAGGAGTCTGCTACCGATAAGAATTTGTTTAGCTTTCTTGAAAACATTTATGCCAACAATAGCTTTTTTGTTAAGAAAGACTCACGTTTTGTTCGTGTGAATTTCCAGGACATATTATGGATTGAGGCGCTTGATAATTACGTGATCATTAAAACTACAACCAAAGAGCAATACATACTCCATAGCTCTATGAAAGATATTGAGTCTAAGCTCCCTCCATTGAATTTTGCACGCGTACACCGATCCTACATTGTGCAATTGGATAAAATTAATGCATTGGAGGAAAACGCCTGTATGATTGAAGGAAACCGAATTCCAATTGGTAAATCCTATAAGGAGAATTTGATGAGCCGTTTGAATCTCTTTTAGGCCCATAATTCAATATAAAATTCATCGTTTCCACACTCTTTATGATGGCCTTTGATGTAGCTTTACAGTCTCATCATGGCAGCGGATATCATTCAAGTTAAAGAACTCGTTAAGCGATACGATCGCCTTACTGCTGTTGACGGAATAACCTTTTCGGTTAAAGAAGGTGAGATATTTGGTTTGTTGGGCCCTAATGGCGCAGGCAAAACTACCACCTTAGAAATCATTGAAACACTCCGTGAAAAGACATCCGGAGAAGTGACAGTCTGCGGATTTTCTATTGATAAAAACCCTAATGATATTAAGCGCTTGATAGGCGTTCAATTGCAAGCAGCTGGCTATTACCCCAACATCAATCTGCAGGAACAGCTGGAATTGTTTTCTGGCTTATATAACAAGCCGGTTGATACAATGGAAATGCTTGGCTTGGTAGGACTCGGCGATAAGGCAAAGTCTAAGTATAAAGAATTAAGCGGAGGTCAAAAGCAGCGATTTTCTGTATGTACCACGTTAATTAATGAACCTAAAATTGTTTTTCTCGATGAACCAACCACTGGACTTGATCCGCAGGCACGTAGAAACCTGTGGGACCTTATTCGTGACATCCGGAACCGAGGCACCACGGTGGTAATAACCACTCATTACATGGACGAGGCGGAACGTCTTTGTGATCGTGTTGCTATTGTAGAAAAAGGAAAGATTATCGCACTGGATAGTCCTGAAGTATTGATTGATCGCTTGGTGGATGCCGGTTTTGAGCGCCCCAAAGAGGTTAAGAAAGCCAACCTGGAAGATGTTTTCCTTTCACTCACTGGGCAAGAGTGGCGTGACGAGTAATCAACCATCCATGAATACAACACCGAAATATTCACAACTGAAAGCGATGCTGGCCATTTCCAAGGCCAGTTTCCGATCTATGTTGCGCAGCCCATCCGCTGTGATATTCGGCCTATTGTTTCCACTGGTATTTATTCTTGCTTTTGGCTTCATTAAACCGGGTAACATAAAGCTAGACGTGGCTTTGGATAACAGCTCTGACACAACGGGCAATCTTTATCGTGAATTAAAGAACACACCGGTTTTACAATTTAAGGAACGAATGACCAATGATGCGCAGACAGACTTGTTGCAAAAAGGACGTCTTGATGCCATTATCTATGTGGATCGAACAGACACCGGGTCTATGATCGAGAATATTCGTGTTATTACATCAAAGGCATCGAGAGAGAAGTCCAAGATTGTTGTTTCGGTGGTTGGCGACGCGGTTAACCGACAAAACATGCTACGGTTACGCGAACTTTCACAATCGATGCCGGAAGCGATGAAACAACTCGAATCATCCAATCAACCAATGGCTGAATTGACAACAGGTGAGATTCCAGGTCGAGAGTATAAAACCATCGATTTCATTCTACCTGGCCAACTCGGTTTTAGTATTCTTAGTGCAGGTGTTTTTGGTACCGCCTTCGTTTTCTTTTCTTTGAGACAAACGTTGGTGTTGAAACGTTTCTTTGCCACTCCTATCAACCGAAGCTATATTATACTTGGAGAGGCCTTAAGTCGTTTGGTGTTTCAGTTGTGCGGATCCGCACTTATCATCGCACTTGGCAGGTTCTTTTTTGGTTTTACGCTTATTAATGGTTGGATGACTGCTGCCACCATGCTTTTATTGGCTGCCATCGGGCTGATCGTCTTTATGGGATTCGGTTTTGTGGTTTCAGGTATTGCCAAAAACGAAAGCACAATTCCTCCGATAGCCAACATTGTCACGTTGCCACAATTCCTGTTGAGCGGCACATTTTTTTCGGTTGATGTTTTCCCGAATTGGCTACAGGCGATTAGCAAGGTTTTGCCTCTTACCTATCTGAACGATGCGCTACGAAAGGTTGCTTTTGAAGGAGCTGGTTTATCGGAGCTTTTACCCCAATTAGGCGTTATTGGGCTTTGGGGAATCGTTATTTATTTCTTAGCTGTTCGTTTCTTTCGCTGGGAATAGCGGTTAACCAGCTGTTTTGTTCATTAACCTTGCGTATCTTTAGAATACTAGTCTTACGCATGCCAAGTAAACAGGTTTTTTTACGGTTTTTTTATTGGGCGCAACTTGCTTTTGCGTTCTTATTAATTTCTTTGCCATCCCCGGGCCAGTCTGGTAAAGATGGAGCACGGATTATTACTGCAGTTAATACGGTGGTGAATGATTACACTACAATATCTGCAAACGTTGCAGTTGGCGCAACGGCTATTACGGTATCAAATGCCGCCTTGAATTTAGCAGGAGGTTTTTCTGCACCACTCGCAGCAGGAGATTTGGTGATGATCATTCAGAATCAAGGAGCTGCTATGACCAATCCTGATGATAGTACCTATGGTGCCATTACGAATTATTCATCGTGTGGTAATTATGAAATTCGAGAGGTGTCGGGCGTTCCCAATAGCACTACCATTTCGATTACTTGTGCACTCGAGAAAGCATACACAGCAAGCGGCCATACTCAAGTAGTTCGATTACCACGCTTTTCGACGCTTACCATTAATACTGGCGGAAGTATTACCTGCCCAACGTGGAACGGTACTACCGGAGGTGTTGTGGCAATAGAAGTAGACGGCTCTACAACCATTAACAGCGGGGGAAGTATTGATGCATCCGGAAGGGGATTTCGTGGAGGACAATTGACGGAGAATCTTGCCTTTTATGGTGTATTGAATTTTGTCTATAGCACTGGAGATTACGGATCGGAGAAAGGTGAAAGCATTGTTGGTTTTCAAACGGAATATGATGCTCTTTCAGGTCGCTTCTGTAAAGGAGCTCCTGCTAACGGCGGCGGCGGTGCAAATTCTCACAATGCGGGTGGTGGTGGTGGTGGCAACGCTGGCAGTGTTCTCGCCTGGACCGGAAGGGGAAATCCAGATAACAGTAATGCGACATATGCCACTGCGTGGAATCTTGAATATACTGGATTCGCATCGGCAACTTCTTCTGGCGGTGGTAAAGGTGGATATACGTTTTCCTCCACCAATCAAAATGCGTTAGTAGTAGGCCCATTCAATACAGTTTGGGGTGGTGATTATCGACGTGATAATGGAGGACGCGGAGGTAGGCCATTAGACTATTCCACAGGCCGGATTTTTTTTGGTGGCGGAGGTGGTGCTGGTGATCAAAATGATGGAAGAGCAGGTGCAGGCGGCAATGGTGGAGGTATTGTTTTCTTTACTACAAGAGGCAAGGTTTCGGGTGCAGGTAATATACAGGCTAATGGCGCCGACGGGATTAATTCTATAGGGAATAATTCTGGTAATGATGGGGCTGGTGGGGCTGGTGGTGGCGGTGTGGTCATCATTGATGCCGATAGTGCAATTACCGGAATTACCATCAACGCGAATGGAGGCCGAGGTGGAAACCAAAATGTAGGTATTGTTGGAATTGATGCCTATGGTCCGGGTGGTGGCGGCGGTGGTGGATATATTGCTATTTCCAATGGTGCGGTTGTGAGAAACGCGAATGGTGGTAATAATGGTGTTACCAGTTCAAATGGAATGAACGAATTTCCTCCCAATGGAGCGACAAAAGGAGGACAAGGTCTTCCGCTTGAAAGCTATCCTACGTTTAGTTTTTCCGCTGTGGGTGACACGGTATGTGTTGGTACATCTACTACGCTTTCTGCAACTGTTACTGGAACACTACCGGCAGGTAGTACTTTACAATGGTATTCATCGTCTACAGGAAGTACTGTTGTAGGCTCTGGCTCGACCTTTACAACGCCTACGCTAAATTCAACTACTACTTATTATATAGGCACGTGCCCTGGATTTTATAGAATTCCTGTTACCGTAGTAGTTGTTACCAGTAACAACCTTTTTACTGCAACGTCGGGTTGTTTGGGAACGGTTACTAATTTTAGCGGGCAAGGAAGTACGTCATTTGGTATTATTACAAACTGGACTTGGAATTTTAACGATGGTAGTATAACTGTTAATGGGCAGAATACATCGCATACCTTTTCTGCCAGTGGAACATACCAGGTTACACTCACAACCACGAATTCATTCGGCTGTACCTTTACCTCTACCTCTCCTGTCATTGTTCAGCCGACACCAGTTTCCAATTTTAGCACATCAACTGTTTCTGGCTGTAATCCTTTGACGGTACCATTCACCAATGCATCATCTGGCGCCACTGCCTATTCGTGGAATTTCGGGGATGGAACTTTGGGCACTGCTGCTGCTCCTGTTCATACCTACACTAGCGCTGGTGTTTATTCTGTTACTTTAATCACAAATGCCGGAACCTGTGGGGACACTTTAGTTCGCACGGCTTATATAACCGTTTTTAGTCGCCCTACTGCTTCATTTTCTGTAGCCCCTTCTGTATGTTTAGGTGACACGTTTTATTTTACGAACACAACATCAGGAAGTAACAATTCTTATGTATGGAATTTCGGAGATGGATCGGTTACGTCTAGTCTGATTAATCCTACGCATAGTTATAGTACAGCCGGTAGTTATCAGGTTCGCCTTACTTCAACGTCTAGCGGTTGTAGTGATGATACGGTGATCACGGTTACTGTAAATCCGTCCCCTCAAGTAGCTTTTTCTTCAGCAATTTCAAGTGGCTGTGCTCCTCTAGCTGTTGTTTTTTCAAACACGACAACAGGAGCACCGTCTTATTCATGGACATTTGGAGATGGTGGTATTTCTACGCTAGCGTCACCCTCACACACATTCACTACCCCTGGTGTTTATACAGTAACTCTTATTGCTACGCAGGGATCTTGTTCAGATACGTTAGTTCGATCAAATTATATGGTTGTTACCGCACGACCTACAAGTTCATTTAATGTTACCGATTCTGTGTGCAACGGTAATTTGGTGAGTTTTACGAATACGTCTACAGGTAATGGTTCTACGATAACAGGTTATTCGTGGAATTTCGGCGATGCAACAGCGTTATCCAATTCAGCCTCACCTACTCATGCGTATTCTGCCCCCGGAAACTATGTAGTAACACTCACTGCATCAAATACGGTTTGCGCAGATGATTCAACGTTTACGATAAACGTAGGCGTCATCCCCGTAGTTCAGTTTTCACCTAGCACAGATACCGCTTGTGGCGCCACGTCTATCGTATTTTCGAATACTACTCTACAGGCAACTAGTTATAGTTGGAATTTTGGAGACGGGTCTTCATCAAGTAGTGCTTCACAGCCCTCACATCTTTATACTAACATTGGTTCATATACCGTTCAGTTAATCGGAAACAATGCGCGTTGCTCCGATACCGCTAGCACTTTGATTCTGGTTAAACCACAACCGATTTCTTCATTTGTCACTGCCAATGTTTGTTCCGGTGATTCTGTTCGATTTACTAATAGTTCGAATGGTAATGGCGGCGCGATAACTTCATATTCATGGAGTTTTGGCGATGGTTCTGCCACATCAACGGCACTATCTCCGGCCCATTATTATGTGGCCGCCGGAACGTATCAAGTTAGACTAACCGTATCTAATGGATTTTGCACAGACGATACCGTATTGTCGGTTAGTGTCAATCCTGCTCCAGTAGCTGCATTCACAACTTCTGTGACGAATGGTTGTGGTAATTCACAAGTTGCTTTTACAAATTCAACTACAGCAAATCCATCATACTCGTGGAATTTCGGTGACAATACCTCCCTTAGCTCTTTGGCTAATCCAACACATGGATATACGGCTTCTGGAAATTATATAGTTACCTTGATAGCTACGCAAGGGTCGTGTATTGATACTGTCTCGCAAGGAGTAACTGTCGTAGTAACACCAGTACCGAATTGTGTTTTTACAACCAGCAATGTTTGCCTGGGAGACACCTCTTATTTTACAAATTTGTCGAGTGGACTTGGTGTGCTTTATAGTTGGGATTTTGGAGACAATCAACCTACTAGCGCTCAATACAGTCCCACGCATTACTACAGCACAGCTGGTAGTTATTCCGTAACCCTTAGTGCTACTGTTGGCAACTGTGTTTCGGATACCAGTATCATCGTTAATGTTAATCCAGCCCCACAAGCGAATATATCTGCTTCAAGTTCTTCTGGATGTGCTCCCTTGACGATTAATTTTTCAAATACTTCAACAGGGTCTCCAACCTATGCATGGTCCTTTGGTGATGGGACCTATAGTTCTCAAAGTACTCCTTCGCATATTTATACAGGAGCAGGTCTTTATAACGTGCAATTAATAGCAGAGCAGGGTAGCTGCTCGGATACAGCTATCTTCACGGTTAGTGTCTCGAATGGAGTTAGTGCAGTAGCCGGAGCTTCTAATGTCTGCCAGGGTGATTCCGTACGATTTACTAATACTAGTACAGGGGCTACTGCTTTCACTTGGAACTTTGGTGATGGCGGTCCATTGTCCGTGAATGCTGCGCCAGTTCATTTGTATTCTTCTTCTGGCAATTATCAAGTCGTTATGATTGCTACAAATGGTGGAGGTTGCACGGACACTACTTCTTTTTCGGTGTCAGTCTCCCCCCTACCCTTAGCTACTTTTATTTGTCCTACAACAGTTGGGTGTGATACCTTGACTGCTTATTTTACTGCAAATGCAGGTAGCGGTACTTCCTATCAATGGTTATTTGGTGATGGTACGGGTTCCAACAATTCTACACCAGTTCATTTCTATACCACACCCGGAATTTACACGGTAACCTTAACCACTGTAGCTCCTGGTGGCTGTTCCTCTACTCGTTCGCAATTAAATTTCATTCAGGTTAGGGACACCCCACAACCTACTATAGTTGGTGTTACCAATCCTACCCTATGCTTAAATGATTGTATTGGTTTTTCGGGCCAATCAACAGGGACCCCGACTTCTTGGACCTGGGGATTTCCAGGTGCTTCTCCTTCCGCTTCCTTTGGCCAAAATATTTCCAATGTTTGTTACCGTCAAACCGGGGACTACGATGTTAGACTTACTGTTTCAGATGGTTATTGTTCAGGCACCACCGTATCTAATTCGTTAATCCATGTTGTTGATTGTTCAATTAAACCCTCGGCAAATTTTATCGTTAGTGACACAGTTTTTTGTGAAAACGCTTGTGTTTCTTTTGTCAGTTTATCGTTGAATTCACTCTCTTGGAATTGGTCTTTTCCGGGTGGAACTCCGGCCTCGTCTACAGACGAAGACCCTGTTGGCATCTGTTATTTTACTCCAGGTGTTTATCCTGTTACTTTGATTGCCACCAATCCGGTAGGCTCAGACACACTACAAATTTCCAATTTAATTACTGTTGCGGTTCTGCCGCCTATACCCTCTTTCAGTCAAGTTGGCGACACGCTTATAGCGCCAGCGGGTTACAGTTATCAATGGTACTTCAATGGTATTCCCATTTCTGGTGCAATTGGTCAACGTTACATAGCCACCTTATCGGGTAGCTATTCATTGTCCATCACAAATTTTGATGGTTGTCGTGCTATTTCTCAGCCCCAGCATGTTTCACTTGTTGGCGTTGATAGTCCGGGAGCTGGTTTATCTTTTTCTATGTATCCCAATCCAGTCAGATCGATGTTATTAGTTCAATTGTCTTCGTCGAAACCGATCAATGCAAGGATAAGGATAGTTGATGTCTTGGGCAGAAGCATTTTTTCTACTGATTTGCAGATTGAAAATGTTGACCAAGTGCTACGGGTTGATATGGAGAATTATGCCGCAGGTACTTACTTTTTGTTTTTCGAGAATGGTTCAATGAGGTCTATGCATAAGATTGTGAAGGTCGATTGATGTAATAATACCATGTTAACGCTTTTCATTGTCGAAATTCTGCAATGTTTTTGCGTTTTATTGTCCTTTTTTAATCGTGGATGGATTAGTTTGCAATACTGCTATTTATAATGCTATGCAACTAATTTCTACTGTTTCTAGATTATCAGAAGATACTCATTCGGGTAAAAAGGTGGCTACAAACCTTGTTTATTTGGATGTTCGTGATTCTGCTTTTGCCCCTCATTTTATTTCGTTCTCACACTCGTTGCGAAATGTACATTTTACTCATAGTATAGCGGATTCATTATCGATGATTTCAGGGGCCGTTTGCGCTGCTGTTTTTATAGGAGACGGATTTCTTCAAAACCTTAACCGGGATAGTGTTGATCAGATTAGAGCGGTATCCTCGACTCCAGATTTATCCATAGTATTGTTAGCCGATAATGAATACAATGAGGAGCAGCTGTTACAGTATTACGACCTTGGCTTTGACGATATTATCTTTAGTTATCATCAGCCATTAATTCTAAAAACAAAAATTTCCCTATTCGAAACATTGTTTCAGCAGCGTAATGAATTGCGCCAAATGAATATAAAGTTGCAAGCGGTTAATAAACAACTGGAAGAGTATGTCTACATCGTTTCACATGATTTAAAAGCTCCCCTTCGTGGATTGTCCAGTCTTTCACAGTTCATTGAAGACGAATTAGGTACCGAAGCCACCACTGAAGCTAAAGACCTGCTGGCCATGATGAAAAGTAGGACGGATCGAATGCAACAGATGATTGACGGTATTTTGCATTATAGTAGAATGTCCAATTATGTTGGAGAAAAAGAAGAGGTAAATGTTAACTATTTGATTAACAATATAATAGATCTAATTTCGCCACCTGAAAATGTACGCATTGAGTACCCGGATCAGCTTCCTGTATTGGAAACGGAGAGAATTAAAATTCACGAGGTGCTTCAAAATTTACTATTGAATTCGATCAAGCACAACGATAAGTCAGATATTCGAATCAAAATATCCGTACGGGACCTAGGTGAGTGGTTCGAGTTTAGTGTAATTGATAATGGAAAAGGCATTAAACTGGAACATCAGGAGCGTGTTTTCGGTTTATTTCAGACTCTTATGCCGAAGGATCGTTCTGAAGGAACGGGTCTTGGCTTGACGATAGTAAAAAAGCTTGTTGAGCAGCAATCCGGTAGGGTTACTGTTAAATCAGAATTTGGAAAAGGGTCGACTTTCAGTTTTACGTGGAAAAAGTAGAATTAAACGCAGCCTAAATTAGGAATTCGCTACTCGTGTTTGAAACAATAAATCACACTGGAGTATTTTTCCGGGTTACCTTTGGTTGATTGGTTGGATAACATGCCGCTTTTTATAGCTTTTAAGTAGTTCTTTTTGCCGTATTTATAGTGTGTGCTCAGGAGAGATACATAATAGGAGTCAAACACCATGGGTGCTGAATATGCATGTCTAAGACCATGTTTAACCATCAATTCTTTGATTGTTTTCGGCGTAAAATGGTATAAATGTCGAGGCACATCCCATGCTGCCCAGCTACCTCCATATTCATTGCAATCAGCCGAATCGTTATTAGGTACGGCAATAATTACAATTCCCTCGGAAGACAATAGAGCTTTTATTTGATCCAATCGCTCATTTAGGTCATGAACATGTTCCAATACGTGCCATAATGTAATTACATCAAAGCGGTCTTTGGTTGTTTTTAGGAAGTTTTCGTCAAAAACTGATAGGTTGTAGTTTTCAATGCCTTGTACTCTAGCCGATTCACTGGGCTCCACCCCTACTCCATTCCACCCTTTTTTGATACATCCCGCCAGGAACTCACCAGTTCCGCAACCAATATCAAGTAGTTTAATATCACTTTTTCTTTTTAATAGCCCAGTAATCAATTTAATTTTTTGTCCAATCGCGTAATTTCTGATTATTTGGTATGCTTTATTGAACAGGCCCTTTTTTGCATTCGTATGACTGATGTATGCAGAGCTTTGATAATAGGGCCCTATTTCGTTTTTGTTTGGTCGAGGATTAGTGAACAGAAAATCACAGGCATCACACTGATCTATTTTAAATGTTTTTTGAGAGACCGTGTAGTCTGTGCACTCTAAGTAAATGCTAAATTTTGTAGTGCCGCAAACTGGGCAAGAGTTGATCTGTTCCATTATTCAGAATGTTTCACGTGAAACATTGGGTTAAAAATAAAAGGAAAATCGACACATTGTTCCACGTGGAACAATTAACGCGATAAATGAACCATTAATACAGAAATATCAGCCGGTGAAACGCCGCTTATTCTAGAAGCCTGACCTAAGCTTTTCGGTCTGACAGTGGCCAGTTTTTGCCGAGCCTCCATGGAAAGTGCAGTTAAAGCCCCGTAATCGAAATCATCCTTTAGGTACAAATCCTCTAATTTTGCGAAACGGGACACTATTTCTTGTTCCTTTTGGATGTAACCTTCATATTTTACCGATACTTCGGTTTGGTGCGAGACCTCATCGCGTAGAGACTCATCCAATCGATTCAAGCTTTCGGAAAGCCCGGCGATTGACGCTACTAGATCCAAAAAATCAATCTGTGGTCGAAGCAGAATTCCGTGTAGTTTTTGGCGTTGTCGAATTGGATCTGACGACTTATCAATCAACAACGGATTAATTTCTTCTGGTTTTACGGAATAATCCTTCATAAAACCAATTAATCGCTCTGTTTCATTTATTTTTTGGTCAACCCTACGCATACGATCTGCATTAGCCAATCCTAGCTGATGGCTTAATGGCGTTAAACGAATGTCTGCGTTATCTTGACGTAACAAGGTGCGAAATTCAGCCCGTGAGGTGAACATTCGATAAGGCTCTTCGGTTCCCTTTGTAACGAGGTCATCAATCAATACTCCAATATAGCTTTCAGAACGCTTTAGAACGAGTTGATCTTTTTCGTTTATTTTTAAGTGTGCATTGATCCCTGCCATTAAACCCTGACAAGCCGCCTCTTCGTAGCCGGTTGTTCCATTGATTTGTCCGGCAAAATAAAGCCCTTCTACGTTTTTGGTTTCAAGCGTGAGACCTAATTGAGTAGGAGGGAAGTAGTCGTATTCTATCGCGTAGCCAGGACGGAACATTTTTACATTTTCCATACCGGCGATGCTGCGAAGGGCTCGTAACTGAACGTCCTCGGGTAAGGAGGTACTAAATCCATTTACATAGATCTCAACCGTGTTCCAGCCCTCGGGCTCCACAAATATTTGGTGTCGGTCTTTATCGGCAAAACGGTTGATTTTATCTTCAATTGAAGGACAATACCTCGGACCTAGTCCTTGTATTCGTCCTGTAAACATTGGAGACTGCTCAAAGCCCTCTTTCAGTATATTGTGAACCGCGTCGTTCGTATAGGTAATCCAACAAGAACGCTGTTTCTCGGGTAGTTTAACGTTTGTAAAAGAAAAGCGTCCCGGTTTTTCGTCTCCCAGCTGTTCTTCCATTTTAGAATAATCCAGTGATCGGCCATCGAGCCGGGGAGGGGTTCCTGTTTTCATCCGCCCACTGGCGAAGCCCAAAGAAACCAGTTGCTCCGTTATTCCAGTGGCTGATTTCTCTCCGGCACGGCCGCCACCGAATTGCTTCTCGCCGATATGTATTACGCCATTCAGAAAGGTTCCGTTGGTAAGAACAACCGCTTTGCAATTGAATTCAATTCCCATGCCGGTACGGACACCAACAACCATTTTATCATTGATAATCAACGAGTTGACTGTGTCTTGCCAAAAATCTACATTGGGGGTTTCCTCCAATAATTGTCTCCATTCTGCAGCGAACATCATCCGATCATTTTGGGTGCGTGGACTCCACATCGCAGGACCTTTGGATCGATTTAGCATACGAAATTGGATCATCGAACGGTCGGAAACGATGCCAGAATATCCTCCCATTGCATCTATTTCTCTGACAATCTGACCCTTAGCGATTCCACCCATAGCTGGATTACACGACATCTGGGCAATGGTCTGCATGTTCATTGTAATTAAAAGAACACGCGAGCCCATGTTCGCGGCAGCAGCAGCAGCCTCACATCCGGCATGACCGGCACCAACTACAATGACATCGTACGAAGAATTCATGAGACACAAAGTTAGTTAATAAAAAGTCGCGAGTAAAGCAACGCGCGCTTAAGGCTAGGGGAGAGCATCATTAAAAATCTTTCAGTAAACATTCGTGCAGGGATAGAACTTAACTACTTTTGTACAGCCTTTCGCCATCGCTTGAGCAAGCATTCAATCAATACAGTAACTGCAGCCGGCCTGCTGATTACATTAGGAATCATCTACGGAGATATTGGAACGTCTCCGTTGTATGTTTTTAAAGCGATTGTAGGTACCCACCCCATTTCTTCAGAATTAGTTCTTGGTGGCATCTCTTGCATATTCTGGACGCTTACCATTCAGACAACATTCAAGTATGTCATCCTAACGCTACGTGCCGACAATAAAGGTGAAGGCGGAATTTTTTCCTTGTATGCTTTGGTGCGCAGAACTAAAACAAAATGGTTGTTGTTTCCAGCGATCATAGGTGGAGCGGCGTTATTGGCGGACGGAATTATCACACCACCTATTTCAGTATCCTCGGCCATTGAGGGTTTGCGTATTTATAATCCGGACATTCCAACTGTACCAATCGTTATAGGCATCATCACGGTATTGTTTACCATTCAACAGTTTGGTACGAAGTTCGTCGGTAATTTTTTCGGTCCGGTGATGTTTATTTGGTTTCTGATGTTGGGCGTTTTGGGTGTTGCAGAGATGGTACAATATCCGCAAGTATTGAAAGCCTTGAATCCGTATTATGCTTTTAATTTGATCACGCAATACCATCATGGATTCTGGGTACTGTCAGCGGTGTTTTTGTGCACCACTGGTGCGGAGGCGCTTTACAGCGATCTTGGTCATTGCGGTAGAAAGAACATTCGGATCACGTGGGGGTTTGTAAAGACCATGTTGATTCTGAATTATCTCGGACAGGGAGCGTGGTTGATGCAGCGGGAGTCCACGTATTTGTCGAATGTTAATCCGTTTTATTCTTTAATGCCGTCCTGGTGGTTAATGCCGGGAATTATCATTGCTACCGCAGCGGCCATTGTGGCGTCGCAAGCATTGATTAGCGGATCCTTCACGCTGATTAACGAAGCCATCCGATTAAACTTTTGGCCCAAGGTTAAAATCGTTTATCCAACAAACATGCGAGGCCAGTTGTATGTGCCATCTGTCAACTGGCTTTTGATGTTGGGCTGTATCGGTATTGTATTGTTCTTCCGCGAGTCGTCTGGAATGGAAGCGGCGTATGGATTGGCAATCATCATAACGATGTTAAGTACTACAACCTTGCTTTCGTATTATCTCTACTTGCGCAGGGTAGCGTCGTTCATGATCATCTTTCTGCTATTGCTTTTCCTGACGGTTGAAATTTCTTTTTTAATTGCAAACCTGGACAAATTTCCACACGGGGGTTGGCTCACATTATTGATTGCCTCCGTAATAATTTTCTTGATGTGGTCGTGGTATACTGCTCGAAAAATCAGGAACCGATTTGTGGAATTTGTGAAAGTAAAAGACTACGTACCACTGTTGAGGGACCTCAGCCACGATTTTTCCATACCGAAATACGCTACACACCTGGTCTATCTAACATCGGCGAATCAGAAAGAAGAAATAGAGGCCAAGGTCATTTATTCCATTTTACAAAAGCAGCCCAAGCGAGCAGACATGTATTGGTTCGTTCACGTGGATGTCATGGATGAACCCTACACCATGGAATACCAGGTGACACCATTATTGAAAGGCAATATCATTCGCATCGATTTCCGTTTAGGATTCCGTGTCGCTCCACGCATTAACTTGATGTTCCGCCGGGTGGTCGAAGACATGGTGAAGAATTTTGAAGTTGACATAACCTCACGGTACGAATCGCTGGGAAGGAAAAATCTAATAGGAGATTTTCGTTTTGTGGTGATGGAAAAGTTTTTGTCGTATGAAAACGAATTGCCGTTTTATGAAAAAATCATTCTCGATATTTATTTTTTATTAAAGCGATTCTCGCTTTCCGAGGAGCGCGCTTTTGGTTTGGATACCAGTTCGGTCACAATTGAAAAAGTACCGATGATTGTGAATCCTATACGGGAAATAAATTTAAAAAGAATTCGTTGACCGAGTTGTCAGCGGAATTTCACAAAAACCTTTATTGCATGTCCGCTAAAATTAAAACCCCCAAAGATTCCTTGGCAATACTTACCGAAATGGTATTGCCGAACGACACGAACACCATTGGCAATCTGATGGGAGGTCGGCTATTGCATTGGATGGATATCGCCTCAGCGATTGCCGCGCACCGACATTGCCGTCGTGTGGTGGTAACCGCGTCAGTCAACAATGTATCGTTTAATCAGCCTATTCGATTGGGTGAAATTGTGACGATGGAGGCAAAGGTTTCACGTGCATTTACATCATCGATGGAAGTGTTCATTGATGTGTGGGTGGAGAATAACACGACTGGTGAAAAGAAGAAGTGCAACGAAGCTATTTATACCTTTGTGGCTGTTGATCAAATAGGAAACCCTATTAATGTTCCCGAGCTGGTCCCGGAAACCGAAGAAGAAAAGAAACGGTTTGACGGCGCATTGCGTCGTCGTCAATTATCGTTAATCCTCGGTGGAAAGATGAAGCCCGAAGACGCTACTGAACTAAAGGCGCTGTTTCAATAAGGGTTCTACTGAACTCATTTAAAACACTTTTCATACATCAGTTTTAGTTACTAGCAGTATCTAAAGCCTGGCGCCATCAATCATGTTTCTTTATGACGGGTATCACTGGCATCGCCTGCTCAAGCGAGTATCTTTGGTATATCTTAATTGAAGGAGTCGTTCTTGAATATCGGTTAGGTCAGAAAAAGGAGATGATAAAAAATCTTTCAAACTGACAGACACAAAGGCAACGAGAGTTGATATCGGTCAAGGTGAAAGTCCTTGATGGATCAGATAACGGATATGTCCACATGCCGTTGTCCGAAGTCCGGTAGATAGCCGGGTATTTTTGAAACTACTGAAGTATTGCATAAGCATAAAGGTTTCAGCCTTTTTGCCCAAAGACAGGGGAGACCTGAATCGCGTAAGGGAAACCTACACGACTGATTGAAGCAGAATAAATCGTTTTAAAAGACGAGTCCAACCTGCAAAATCCGAAGCCGGTGTAAAATCGGTTGCACATATTTCAACTTTGATTGGGGAAGTTGTATTGCAAGGAATAAGTACCGAAAGGTGTGAAGTCTTTGCAGTACATCGGGAGGCTGCCTCAACAGGGCAGCCTCTTTTTTTAATTTTTAATGCGTTGCTTTAAAAGTTTGATTGCAGTCGCTTCGTGCAAAATCAGATAATTTATATCTTGACAACGTCCTGCTAATTCCCTCAGCAGGGCATCGCGTTTTGTGAAAACGTCCGTCCGAAATAATTATTCTGAGCACAATGATCGATATAGAGCGTGAAAACGATCGCTTACTGAAATCAACCAATGCTATTTCAAGATCTCGAAGACCATCTGGTAGATTTTGGTTGTATGTTATCCTGTTTATGCAATCGCTTGTTGCTATCGGACAAGACAGCCATTATTGGAACATTCAATACGGAACAAAAGCTACGCTCCTGGGAGGAATGGTAATCGGCAGTGTCTCAGATTTGAGTGCCACGTATTACAATCCCGGCGCCATTTCTCTTTTTGAGAACCCTAAATTGATTATTTCTGCCAAGGTGTATGAATTCGAACGCATCACCATTGATGATGGAGCCGGCCTCAATCAGGATCTCGTTTCGGATAAAATTGCAACAGCTCCCAATTTTTTTGCCATGAAAATCAAGATGGATTCTACCGAAAACAATAAGTTAGCGATATCTGTTTTGACCAGGCAGTACATGGACATGAATTTTAGTACCACAGCAATTACGCAAGGAAATAATCCAGCTACTGGTGCAGCCACTACGTCGGGCTATTTTAAAGGTAACGCTTACCTTAATGAGATGTGGGGCGGTATTTCTTTTTCTCATAAAGTAAATGAAAACATTGGGCTGGGCGTTACCGGATATGGTGTGTACCGGTATCAGACACTAATGATTCAGAGTATCGTAGAGGAGCTAGAAACCACCAACCAGATTAGCTCGTACGTTAATTTTAAAAACATTGATTATACCAATTATCGAGCGTTACTTAAAGCAGGACTTGCGGTTAAGCTTCAACCCTTCACCATGGGTTTAACCGTTACAACGCCTAGTTTAAATGTGTTGGGTAGCGGCCATTTTGGTTATGGAAAGATTATTAATGAACCTGATACCGTGGCGAATAATGTCTACCAAACCAGCTACCAGGATAGCCTAAAAACGATCTATAAGAGTTCGTGGGCTATTGGCATTGGTGCGGCATATTGGCACGAGAAATACAACATCCATGTAAGTGCAGAGTGGTATAATGCAGTGAAAGACTATCATCCAATGGTTGTTCAGCCTTTTGTGGCTCAAAGTTCTGGCGAAATCATTCAAAAAGAAGTAAACCACGAACTTAACAGCGTGTTGAACTTTGGTGTAGGCCTGGACTATAACATTAATAAAAAGACCAGTGTTTCCGGAGGATTCACAACCGATTATAGTGCTAAGGACACCGATGTTGTTTCCAATATATCTTTAACCAAGTGGAATATCTATCACGTAAGCGCGGGATCTAATTTTCAAATTGGCAAGACTGAAATTACATTGGGGTTATCCTACTCTTTTGGAAAAAATCTAATCAATCAGCAGGTGGATATTAATAACATCACACGGTTTAACAATGCCATTAAACCGAATGTGAATACGGAGTTTACGCGAATCAAATTGCTGTTCGGTTTTATATTCTAAATCCACACCACGTCAACCTCGTAGGTTGATAGAACGTCTTTAGCCGTAACGAAGAGTAATTAGATAATCCCTAGACCTCTGCCGCAATGGCTGTAGCATCTTGTTGATGCATGCAGTTGAAGTGTCCCTTTGGGCATGTGTCAAAACCAATCTTCGAACACGGACGGCAGGAGAGACCGTTAACTTCAACAATTCTGTTCGGGATTTTCACATTTCCGTAATAGGGCGTCATGCCGAACTTTGGAATTGTATTACCCCAAACGGAAACGATAGGGCGCTTAAGAGCTGCAGCAATGTGCATCATTCCGGTATCGTGTGTGATCACCCGTTCCGCTTTTTCCAGAACAGCTGCTGATTCATTAATGGAACACCTCCCGCACCAGTTGATGACTTTATCACCAATTGCACGCTGAATCAGCTCCCCAGTTTGGTAATCTTCTTTGCCACCGATTAGAACAATTGGCTGTTTTATGAGTTGGCACACGTTTACCAATTTATCCAGCGGTAATCGTTTTGTAGCGTGTTGTGCACCGATGACAATAGCTACGAATTCTCCGGTGTGCGAAATAGGAAGCTGGTGGATAATCTGCCGGTCATTGTTTGTAATGAAATGATCAAGGCCGTTTCCATCATTCGTTACTCCAAAGGACGAAACGGTTGCCATGTATCGATCGACAATGTGAAGGGAGGGCAATCGATCGATACGAATGTTGACACGCAGCCATTTCTCGATATTGAGTTTTCGGAACGAGAAATGTGGACGACGGAGCGACTGTTTCAGGAAAAAGGTCCTGCGGTTGTGGTGAAGATCAATGATAGCATCATACCCTTCGGCCTTCAGCATGTCACGAATTTCTGCTGTTGATGTATCAAAAAGCAGCAGTTTATCGATATAAGGATTGTTTTTTAAGACCGTGCCAAAAGGACGTTTGGTGAGGAAGTGAACTTCCGCGTTTGGCACCTGCTGTTTTATGCAGCGAATTACCGGTGTCGTTAGTACGATATCACCAATGGAGGAGAAGCGTAGAAGTAGAAATTTGGGCACAGGTCGACGTTAGCTACGTTGATTTCCGTTGAATAATTCCTGACGAATTCCTTTCGACAGACAACGAAAGCCATTAGTTTTACAGCGGTAAAAATACGTCATTATTGCTGTTGCCCGATCCCGAAATTAAGATGTTAACTGACACCCATATTCACCTTTATGCTACAGAATTTGATGAAGATCGTTCATCGCTATTCATGGCGGCACATGAGGCAGGTGTTGAACGATTTTTCTTACCCAACATTGACACAGCCTCTATTGAGCCGATGCTAGCCTTGGAAAAAGCGTTTCCACAACGTTGTTTTCCAATGATGGGGCTGCATCCATGTTATGTGAAAGACAATTGGCAAGAGGAATTATCGATTGTTGAAAGCTGGTTGCGGAAACGTGATTTCTGTGCGGTTGGGGAGATAGGGATAGATCTTTACTGGGATAAGACCTATTTGAAAGAGCAGCAGGAAGCTTTTCGTCAGCAAATTCGCTGGGCCAATGAATTAAATCGTCCGATTGTGATTCATTGCCGTGAGTCTTTTTCAGAAATTATGGACGTCCTGGACGATACACCCAAGTCGCCGACCTGCGGCATTTTTCATTGTTTCAGTGGAACGATGGAGCAGGCGCAAGCGATAATACGCCGGGGATTCCTTTTAGGGATTGGCGGCGTAGTTACTTTTAAAAAATCTGGATTGGATGCAATTGTTGCTGAAATTCCGATTGAAAATATTGTATTGGAAACAGACGGACCTTATTTGGCACCAACTCCGCATCGTGGCAAACGCAATGTACCAGCCTATCTTCGATTGATTGCCGAAAAGGTGGCGGAGATAAAAAATATTTCCGTTGAAGAAGTAGCACAAATCACCACACAAAATTCCAGGAACGTTTTCGGACGGTAATGAAAAATGGCTAAAACAAAGAAACACGAAAGGAAGAGAATTCTCTTCATCTACACCGGAGGCACTATCGGGATGCGACAAGATCCCAAAACCGGCGCATTGAAACCTGTCGATTTTAATACTATTACGGAACATGTGCAGGAGTTAAAACGTCTGGATTGCCAGTTTGGTTTTCATGCATTCCCTGTTCCAATTGATTCAAGTAATGTGAGTCCGGACTTGTGGGATGTATTAGCGAGAACTATTGAAAAAAACTACACATCGTACGATGGATTTGTAATTCTGCATGGTACAGATACGATGGCTTATACGGCATCTGCGTTGAGTTTTATGTTTGAGGGATTATCAAAACCGATTATCATTACCGGCTCGCAGTTGCCACTGGGCAAGTTGCGTACCGATGCGCGACGCAACATCGTGTCTGCCGCTGAAATAGCAGTAAGTAAGACCGTGGTTCCTGAAGTTTGCATTTATTTCAATAATCAATTGTTCAGGGGCAATCGCTCAGAAAAACATACTTCTAGTAAATTCGATGCATTTCAATCGCTGAATTTTCCACCTTTGGCGGAAGCGGGAGTAGATATAGAGTTCAACACCGATCATATGTTGTCGGTTTCACGAAAGAAATTTACGGTTCATTATGGTTTCGATACAAATGTTGCTTTGATCAAGATTTATCCTGGTATACATACCGATGTGATTGATACAACACTTCGTACACGAGGACTAAAAGCAGTGGTCATTGAAACCTTTGGAAGTGGGAATGCCCCCACGCACCCAGAATTTTTACGCGTGCTTAAATCAGCAATAGATCGAGGTGTCATACTCGTAAACGTTTCTCAGTGTAGCGGAGGATCTGTGGATCAAGGGAAATACCAAACCAGCTATCATTTGCAAAAAATCGGCGTGATTAGTGGTAAGGACATGACTACAGAGGCGGCAATTACAAAATTGATGTTCTTATTAGCGCACGAAAAATCGTCGACGATGTTGAATAAAAAATACCAGCAGTCCTTGCGTGGCGAACTGACGGATATATAAATATGATTAACTAATTATTTCACTATCACCTCATCTACAAACACCCACGACTTATTTCCAACGTAGGTGTGCCAATCCGGAAGTCGTTTTGAACCTGTAATGTCAAAACGTACATACCTGGCCTGCTTCCCTTCAAGATCAAATAAAAAATTCTTTATCAACGGCTCTTTTGTCAAGTCTTTATTTGGTGATACCGTTCCGACCCAGTTGAAGGTTACCCCATCCGGCGAGATATAACAAGCAATACTATCGGGATGGATGATCCAAGCATTTGGATAATGCATGGTACTTATGGAAGCAGAAGAAACATTTTCAATTGTACCAAGATCTACGGTACAGCTGACATCAATACCTTCCCATCCTAACCAGTTCATACGGTAGTTTTCGGTTCCCTTAACGCCGTTGGTCAGCGTAGCAGGACCCTTCACGTAATAGCGTTTGTCTGGTTCTGGATTACACTCCACGGGTTTTTCGAAGGCGAGATTTCCTTCCACTGAAACATCAACGAAACGCAGGGTTGATTCCCGGTATAGTTCAACCGTCAAACCGTTTTCATTCATGTGTGTAATGTTGTTTCTGCGACAAATTGCGTAAAAGGAATCGAGTATGGCAGATTTTTCTGGTATAATTTCAAAGACACCATTCTCTCTCGTAAACCATCCACGTTCTCCAAATAAATCCGTCTTAGCGATTTCCATTTCAGCAAAAAGCAATGGTAATCGCGCGATTTTTACACGCTGCAATAGTACGTCGTTATCCGCAACGGCTGTTTCTGCTTGATCAAACCAAGTTTTATACATGGATAAGAGTTCAGGCGTTAAGAGTGTATTGGCGAATGCCACAGGTGTTCCGTAGATATCCAGCGACTGGTGTGTTGCCTGTTCTTCTTGATGTATTCGATCGAAATAATCCTGAATAAAAGGCGAAGCGGCACCATAGTAGTGACGCATAAAATCATGAATAGCAGAATCAACATTAATAGCAGTATTCCAAAGCAATTTACTCATGACATACATTTTTAGTTCTGCGAATTCTACCCCGCGGTCAATGTTGCATTGTTGGAAATGTGCTTTCGCGCCATACTTATTGAAAAGATCAAGGTTAGGCTGCAGCGTATGAAAGAGTGGAAATGGACTGATGTAATTGGTGAATTGAACTTCGTAATCCCAGATCATCAAATTGTTGGTGATGTTACTCCAGTTCATCAAGTCTTCTACAAAGGATGTACCCGATGCACTAGAGCGGATGGGTTCTGACCGGTCCATTTCGATACTGCAAAGGGTGATCATTACATTTTTACTAGGACGAGTTTTAATGGGCGCGTGTCGCGTATAAGAATAAGCCAGTGTGGTTATGGTTTTATCTGGGAATTCTTTGGCGACTTCGTTTACGAAACGAAGGATCAATCCGCTGGGCGACCCCTCTTCTTCATCCACTTTAGCACATCGTTCGCAGCGGCAATATTCGAAATCGTCATTTTGACTCACCGACCAGAATTTTACCGTTGGATGTGCGGCCATTTCTTGCCGAAGTGTATCAATTACTACTTTCAATACATCAGGATTTGTGAGACAGAGTTGGGCATAGGCTCTTCGATTTCCATTGATGAGTCCGTAGTATTCAGGATGATTGTTATAAAATTTAGAAGGAGGTACCAGCCGATTGAAAGTATGCACGTAATATCCTTTCCATTCCCCATCGCGCCAGTCATCAGCGATGGTGGTCAATCGTCGCCACGCTTTAACGGATGGTTCATCAGCCATCGGACCATTCACAATGCGGACGTTTACAGCGGGTAAGGACGTTGTATCGAGATCGGCGAGATGTATGTCATTTTTACTAGGGATGAATTCTTCGTTGGCACCGAACTTTCGGCAACCGAGACAATCTTCCAGCCAAGCGGTAGTTGCATAGATGACGCCATTTCTAGTGCCACCAAGCAGGAAGAGGTATCCATTATTACAAACGATTCGGTATCCATCCAGTCCTAATTTTTCAGAGTGAAGCGGGTATGATTTTTCGGCGTAGCGGGTATGACCAAGATAAATACCTTCTGGATGCAAGGACGAGTCGGGGTTTTCCGATTCAATGACCATGGCGATACCAGTAACCTTTTCGAGGTATTTTTTCAGCAAAGTAGCAGCCTCCTGTTCGGTGGACGATGGGTGTTGTGGAACAACAATGCGGAGGTTTCGGGTGTTTTTTCGATCAATGGTGAATCCGTTGTTTTTGGCAGATAGCTGTAAGGCAAAGTTTGCCATTATTAACACCGAAAGGAATGGCACCGTTATTCCCGAAAGCCTCTTGAATATCATCTTTTTTAAATTTTATTTTCAATTTCTTCACCGAGTACTTCCTCGTTAGGTTCCCATAATTCCAGCTTGTTTCCCTCCGGATCCAGGATGTGAGCAAACCGACCATAATCAAAATTTTGAACCGGTCCGAGTGGTTCGATGCCAGATTGTTTCAGATGCTCCAGCAGCTCGTCCAAATCGTGTACCCGGAAGTTGATCATGAACTCTTTTTCGGAAGGTAAAAAGTAGTCAGAGGTATCTTTGAAAAGACACCAAGCTGTTTCACCTTTTAATTCTGCACGGTCGATATGCCTCCATTCAAAAGTAGTTCCATATGCATTGGTGGGAATGCCAAGCTGGTTATTGTACCAGTCATACATGGAAGCAGGATTTTTACTCTTATAGAAGATACCACCGATGCCGGTTATGAATTTTTTCGCCATGCTAATTAGGTTGTTTGCCGTGTAAATTATTCAATTAACCAAAATCAGCGTTAAATCGAGGCGCGTTTTTTCTAACATTCGTAGTGGTTGTTTTAATTAGCGATTAATGACCTAATAATTTTGCCGTTATCTGCCGGTTATAGTATATTTAATAGAACTTGACAGTGCCATCTTCGTATTAGTTCCTGCTATGAAATCCCACCCGATTCCTTTTCTTGTATTCTTTGTTTTTGGACTTTGTTCATCAGCTATTGTTGCACAACCTGCTCCTGCTTCGATGGCCACGCCAAGTTGGGTTACGATGATGGAAGACCCTTTAGTTAATTATTTTGACGCATTAAATGCCTACGAAAACTATTGGAAAACGCACGCCCGTCCACCTGGTGAAGAGGAGGAGATGGAACAGTCGCTCGGAAACACTAAAAAGTCGGTCGATGTAGAAAAGGACCGGGAAGAAAAGGTGAAAAAGAAAAAACTGAAAGGGGCTTCCTTGGAAGAAGTGGAATACCTAAAATACCAAACCAAGCGTTTCGAAAATTGGGCGCGGGAAGTAAAGCCGTGGGTACAGGATAATGGTCACATACTTAGTGACGAAGAACGAACGGCTATCTGGCAAAAGCAACAGGAAGAAATCCGTCAACAAGAGAAGAAATAACCGATGCGTCAATCGATCCGACATCTTGTTTTGCTGAGCTGCTGGTGCATTGGTTTATTCCATGTAACTGCTCAAACTGCCAATTGGACGGCTTATAAGTCGGCATTTTTTCCGGTCAACTCTTCCGGACAAATCAACGGTATCAGTCGTGTGAGTCAGCTGAAGTTTCATCCAACCAATTCGCAGAAAATGTATGCGGTGAGTGCACGCGGAGGCTTGTTTATTTCTGCCAATGCAGGCGCTACTTGGTCAGCAGCTCCGGGTTGTGACAATTTGGTAAACGGAACACGTTTCGCATCGGTTTGTATTGATCCATTGAATGATCAGGTTATCTACCTAGGTGGTGGTGACCATAATTATTATTCTTCTGGGTCAGGGGTTTGGAAATCAACGAATGGTGGAAACACATTTACTCCAACAACGCTTACTGGGAAAATTGTAGTTGAACTGATTCTGGATCCGTTGAACAATAACATACTAGTTGCCGCCACCAATACGGGAATTTATAAATCGATGGACGCAGGTAGTACTTGGACGCTCAAGACGACGGCGATCACTTTTGATGATATGAAAAAGAAAGAGAATGCCACCAGCCGTGTTCTTTTTGCATCGACCCGCGATGCACAGCTTTACATATCCAATGATTTTGGCGAAACATGGTCACAATTGACGACCGGCATTTATATTCCAACCGGCTATTCCGTAGGCGGAGGAACACGAATTGGATTGACGCCAGCAGATAGTAATTACGTCTATTTTTTCATGAATGCGAAAGGGGGAACATTATTCCGTTCCACCAATGGCGGAACATCTTTTACCGCGATGAAGGATAATTTGTCTCCGTTTCTAACAGGCTATACGAATAGTTCTGCCGATCCAGGTCAAGGAGATTACAATACAGGATTGGGCGTTGATCGTACAAATCGTAACATCGTTTACTTCGTAGCGCACAACGTTTGGAAGTCAACTGATGGCGGCGGCACCTGGACCCAGCTGACAGTTTGGTATGATAAAGTACATACGGACATGCACCAGGTAACGGTGAGCCCATACAATACTTCTCAGTTGTGGAATATGAACGATGGCGGGGTTTGGCTAAGCACAGATGGAGGAAACACTTGGTCGCCGAAAAGTGACGGACTTTATGGTTACGAGATTTATCACGGAAGCTGTAGTCCTACTCGACGTGACATGATGAGCATTGGTACACAGGACAATGGCGAGTTGTATGGTAATACCACCACCTGGTATACAAATCGCGGCGGTGATTGGCAATCGCATGGTGTATTTGATTACCGGTCGAACAGTTCCATGGTTTATTATTTCTTGCCGGATTGGGGAACCGTTCAGTTACCACAACGTAGGCTGGTAACTGGAAGCGCAGCGGCCTATGGACTTCCGGTGAGTGTTACGGATTTTTCGGACATCACTTTTCATCGAAGCAATACCAATCTTGCTTTTGTAGGCGATACAGTTGTGTGGAGAACTACAAATCTTTCGGCCACAACACCTACGTGGACCTCCATCTTCAATACGAATGTTAAGATCATGAAGATGCATGTTCACTTTGCAGATCCTAACCGCTTATACATTATCACCGCCGACCAGAAGATTCATTTCTCTATCAATGCACTTAGTACAGCACCAACTTTCACCACCGTTGTGTTGCCCAACGCAACGTCTACCGAATCACACATTACGACCATCAAGACAAATTTAAACACCGTCTACATCACAACCAATTCCAAGGTTTATCGATCTGCCGACAACGGAGCTACCTGGTCGAACATTACGTATAATCTTCCCGCCACCAATCATATGGAAATTATTGCGGATGAATATTATTCGGCTACTGAATTGGTCTTTGTAGCTACAGGAGGAAGTGTGTATTACAAAACAGCCAATGCAACCAGTTGGACATTATATTCCACCGATCTCCCATCGCGAACAAGTATTGTGGACATGTCAATATACAACGATAGCACATCAAATACTTTGCTGCGTGTTTTTACGTATGGTCGAGGAGTATGGGAAACTCCGATTACTAACTTGCGATCCATATCTCCGAATTTTTCAGCAGACAATACCATGCCATGTCCAGGAGGTGCGGTTAATTTTTCGGATCTATCAACCGGCAACGTAACAACGCGATTTTGGTCATTCCCCGGTGGAATACCCTCTACTTCAACAGCAACCAATCCGGTCGTGACGTATGCTTCGCCTGGCATCTATTCCGTTTCGTTGACGGTGGGCGATGGCACCACCAGCAGCAGTATTACACAATCCAATTATATAAATGTATTTGGCAGGCCACTGAATGTAGCTGAAGGATTTGAAACAGGTACGTTTCCTCCTAATTATTGGAACTCTATAGATGGAGGTCTTGATGCCAAGGCATGGGCACAATACACTGGTGCAGGCGGTTTCAACCGTACTACCAACTCCATGTTTTATGATAATTACAGCATGGATGCCGGTGGAGTTTATGATGAATTCCGTTCCACTAATATTGATTTGAATGCCTATACTGCTGTCAAGCTGAAATTTGATGTAGCGTATCAGCCATATTCATTGACGTCTTATGTGGATTCGTTTCAGGTCTTAGTTTCCACCAATTGTGGAGCGACATTTACATCGCTCTATCTTAAATTCGGAAACGCTTTAAATACCACCGGAACAATAGGCACTACGGAGTTTGTTCCAACAGCTACTCAATGGAGGACTGATAGCATTGACCTTACTTCGTTTATTGGAAATAATATTCAGTTGGCTTTCCGCAACATTGGGCACTATGGCAATAATCTTTACGTCGATAATATTTCAGTGGAAGGAACCGTTGTACCGAATGCAGGTACAGATCGGGATGTGTGTGCAGGTACAACGACTACTCTCGGATCATCATCAATTACTGGCCTGAATTATTCCTGGAGTCCTTCTTCCAGCCTTTCCAATGCTTTTATCAGTAATCCGGTTGCAACTCCTGCCGTAACTACTACTTATTTTGTGACAGCAACAAATCCAATTTCAGGATTGTCTGGGATAGATACTGTTGTTGTCACGGTTAATCCTAATCCAATCGTTGCAATTGGTTTTGTTTCTCCAATTTGTAGTAATGGATCAGCTGTAACACTTGCAGGATCTCCGGTTGGCGGTATATTTACCGGTAGTGGTGTTTCTGGTAATCAATTCAGTCCATCCATTGGCACAGGAAGCTATGTTATTGCGTATTCAGTTACTACTACTAATGGTTGTTCAGCGAGTGCAACAACAACAGCGGTTGTGAATGCCGCACCAACTGGAGTTGCTATCACGCCAGTTAGTCCACGTTGTTCGAATACTACTGCTGTCACACTTTCTGGAACTCCAACAGGAGGTGTTTTTTCAGGAACTGGTGTGACAGGGAATCAATTCAATCCAATCGTTGGCGCTGGCAATTTTATAGTGACCTATACTTATACAAATTCTAACAGTTGTTCGGCATCAGCATCTACTACCATACAAGTAAATGCGGTTACGGTTTCCGCTACTGTCACAGCCCCAACGTGCAACGCAGCGTTGAATGGGAGCATCGATATAACGCCAGCTACAGGAAGTGGAAATTATTCCTACCTGTGGTCGAATGGTTCTACAGCTCAAGACTTGAATAATCTGACAGCGGGTAATTATTCGGTGACCGTGACAGATGTAACTTCAGGTTGCACGGCAAGCGGTACGTATACACTTACGCAGCCGGCGGCCATCACCATTTCAGGATTTACGCCTACTTCCGGTGCATCAGCGTCAACAGTCATCATAACCGGCAGTAACTTTACTGGGGTAACTGATGTCAGAGTGAACAACGTTTCAATTGGCGCCACAAATTATGTAGTGAATTCAACGACGCAAATTACCCTGACAGTGACTTCAACGATGACTAGCGGACAAATTACTGTTGTTGCAGGGGCGTGTTCGGTGACGTCTTCCAATACGTTTACAAAAGTTGGACTAAATTTTTCATTACGATTACTAATTCAAGGATACTATATCGGATCGAATCTCATGCGACCGGTATTGTTAAATCAAGGTGTGGCAGGCGCCACAACCAGTGTGAGTGATACCGTTAAAATAGAGCTGTATAGTAATGTTACGCCCCCCGTATTGGTAGCCTCTAAATCCGTAGTGCTGACTCAGGCTGGTACCGCTTCGATTTCGTTTTCTACTACACCAGTTGGTTCTTATTGGATTGCAGTTAGTCACCGCAATGCGATACAAACATGGTCTTCGTCTCCACAATCGATGAACACAACTTCTTTCACCTATAACTTTACGAGTGCCGCCAACAAAGCCTATGGTAATAACATGGTTGAATTGGCTACCGGTGTTTGGGGATTTTATTCCGGAGATGTTCCTGTGAAAGATGCACAAATTAGCCTTAGTGATTTATCCACGTTGCAGACCATGTATTCTGGAATTGTAACTGGTTATAACGCCTATGATTTGAACGGAGATGGAATTTTGGAGTCGGCGGATTATTCATTGTTGGAAAACAACGTATCCTTGGGGATTCAAGTGGTTAAGCCATGATCCAAGGAATAACTACAGGCATCGTATATTAGCGCTTTATAGAATCTTCTCGTTATGCTGACGCCTGAATATTTGATTGGACACTTCCGAATGACACGTCATCCAGAAGGTGGTTATTTTGTGGAGACGTATCGCAGCCATGAGCTAGTTGAGCGATCTGCACTACCGGAAAGGTTTAGTGGTAATCGAACGTTCAGCACTGCCATTTACTTCTTGCTGGTTGGTGATGAGTTTTCATCCTTTCATCGAATTAAATCGGATGAGACGTGGCATTTTTATGCAGGGGTTGCTTGCGAGGTAGTGATGATTGCTCCAGATGGCACCCTTTCTGTTGTCCTATTAGGAAACGAACTGGAAAAAGGCCACTGCTTTCAGTTCACAGTTCCAGCTGGGTATTGGTTTGCTTCAGCCTGTACGAATCCAGATGCTTTTTCATTTGTAGGATGCACGGTTGCTCCAGGGTTTGATTTTTCAGATTTTGAGTTAGCAAAGCAGGAAGAATTGATCACCATGTTTCCACAACATTCCAAAAAAATCAAAGATTATTGTCGACAATAATAGTTATCAATTGCGTGTTATACCAGGAAATTTAAGGTTTTAAAGAATGTGAGGCATGTCAGTTTACGTTTAGTACGATTTCTTACCTTGATCACAAATAAATCAATCATGAAAAAACTACTACTACCTGTATTGTTTTTTATTTCGAATCTAGTATCTGCTCAGTTCACGACAAATGCTGCAGTCAATACTACTGTAATAGACCAGTCTGTCTATGAAGAAGCTGTGCCAATTGCAGTTCAGGGAAAACAAGGGAATACGTTAATCACATATTTCAATAATAATTCTTCAGGAACGTATGAGTTTAGCATGCAGACGCTTGATAAGAATGGGAATTATGTAATCGGTCCCAATGGAGCATCTGTCAGTACATATCCTCAGAGCACATCTGTAACTATTTATGATTCCAAGGCAGATGACGAAGGAAATGTGGTTAGTGCTTTTGCCGATATCCGTACGGGTAATTTGGACATTACGGGTTATCGTATGTCGCCCACCGGTGGATTTTTATGGCCCAATACAGGAGTCGCATTAAACGATCCACTCGCAGCGGGTGGTGTCGCACCCAATGTTGGTATACTTACTAATGGCGATGCGATTATTTCCTGGACTGCGGATGGTAGTCCGAAAGACTGGGTGTGTTTTCAACGAATTTCACCGCTTGGTGTCACCGCCTATGGAACTCCAATGCGCATCATCGATTCTACAGGTGCAGCGGGTTGCGCACAGTCGCAAGTAATACCCATGCAGAACGGAGATTTTATGATTATCTATACAAAGCAAACCGGCTTCTTTCCGCCCATCTGTAATATGTACATGCAACGCTTCGACATTGCCGGTCAACCAGTATGGGCGCAACCGGTTCATATTTCGACAAAAACAATTTCAGCCTTTGCGCTTCCTTCCGTCATTTCAGATGGAAACAACGGCGCTTATATAGCATTCTCGTCTTCCAGTCCTAATGGTACCATTCTAAATGATGTTTATTTACAACACATCGATGAAAATGGTATACTGTGGAGTGCTATGGGAACAGAAGCCTGTACAGGCATGAATTCACAGAGATTATCACCGGTGGTCTGTTTTGAAAATGGAATGCCGTATCCTGTTGTGCTGATTAAAGAAACTGATCTTGGACAATCAAGCGCAGGCGTGACTATTCAGGCATTTGATATGGCAACCGGAAGTGCATTATGGTCACCAAATGGTATTGCGGTAACACAAATGACAGCTGCCGTTGATGAGCCGTATGATATCCGATCCATGTGTGGCGCGTTGATTATTCTATATGCTGAAGGACTTTTTGGTAATAACACACTCTATGCTACAAAAGTGGATTACAACGGTGCAACGATGTGGTCGCCTGCTACGGTGACATTATCGAGTGTAGCCAGCAATAAACTGCGCGGACAACTTACGCCGGAATATAATGATGGAGCAGGAGGATCACAGGTGGTTGCTGTATGGGAAGATGAGCGAAATGGTCGTGGTGTGTATGCACAGAATATTTCGTGCGATGGTGTTTTGGGACCATTGACTTCTTCAGTAAACACTGTCACTCGTCCAGCGCTTTCTGCAGGGGTATTTCCCAATCCTTCTTCAACAATGAATCAACGCTTAACGATTTATTCAGAAAGCATTGAACAGGTATCGATAGAGTTGGTGGATGCTGCTGGTCGTACGATTGGTAAAAACACCAATTTGTTACTAGCTAATGGGATGAATGAATTCAATGTATCGGATTTATTTGTGTTGCAAAATTTGGTGGCAGGTATTTATACATTGCAGCTACAAGGCAAAAACAACAATGGCTTCATAAAGTTGGTACTGCAAAAGTAATACAGTTGATTTCGAAAAATCGATCACAAAAAAAGAGGTCCCTTGCGAGACCTCTTTTTTTGTGGAGTAATGGAAAATTAATTACCGGCAAGTCCTTTGAAGATGGCAGTTCCTTCGTTGGTAGTGATCTTTATCACATACAAGGAAGCAGTACCGAATGATACCGGAATCAAGGTGTTTGTGGATAGGACATTATCAGACGAGTAAATAGTACGTCCTACCAGATCGTAGATATCCAAACGATTTACGGATTTTACCGATTCGCTGTTGATTCGGATACCGCCTTGTTGTACATACACGGTGAAACGATCATTCAATAATTCATTTACACGTGTTGTTCCGCAAGGAATGCAAGATTGCCATACTGAACAAACGGCAGTGTCGGTATTTCCAGTTAGCAATGTGCGATTCGTGTATTGGGTATTTCCATTCGTACAAGACCAGGAGGGATCTAATACTTCATTGACAGGTGATCCGCCGTTTACGAAAATGTATTCATACGGTGAATTAGCATTCAAAGTAATGGTTGCCTCATACGTATTTGCTGCTGCGCTAGGATTCATTAGTGTACCAGGATAGTTGCTCCAGCCGCTCCAGCTTCCGAATACAAATACTGGCAATGAGTCAGGACTTTCTACTTGGAAGGTAACGTTTACAGTAGGAGCAGGGCCACCACCAAATTCGATGTCATCGTAGTAATAGGTTTTTGTTCCTGCCGTAGCGCCATCTGTACCGAAGTTAAAGAATAAGGATAGCTTCTGATAGTTGTTGCTGAAGTTGATAGGAGCAGTACCAGATGCTTGGTTGGAGAAGTCGAATATCAAGGTCTCCCAGGTATTGCTGGTAGTTGTGATTGCTTCGGTTTCAACGCTGATGGCACCATTTGCAGGATCTTCAGCTTTCATGCGGATTGGAATACCTGCATCAGGTGAATAGATGCGCATTCTCATGGTTGTTGCACCAGCAGCGAATGGAATAGGGTTGGCAAAACCAGCTGTTCCACCAATGGTTGTTCCTGCCCATAATTGAGCGGTATTTGATTTGATGGATTTACAAACGAGATTGGTACCACCAGCAGGATCCGGTTCGATGTTGCTTCCGTTTCCGCCAAAATCAACTAAGTCATACGCTACATTGCTATCGTCGAAAGTGACTGGAAGATCAACTGGAGTAAGTACTATTGGCGTACACGTATTGCAAGAAGCCCAAATGGCACATACCGTTGTATCATTTGCGCCAAGCGACAACGTACGGTTGGTGTATTGTGTGTTTCCGTTGGTGCAGGTCCATGTTGGATCCAACGTTTCAAGTACAGGAGCAATACCACCATTGACGTATTTGAATTCGTAGTTCGCCGAAGCTGGCATTTGAATGTTCGCTGCATAGATTCCGTTACCAACAGGACTCATTAAAGTTCCAGGGAAGTTGCTAAAGCCATTCCAGTTACCGAATACGAATACAGGTGTTGAGTCAGGATTCTGAACCTGGAAGGTTACGTTGACCAGTGCAGGTCCAGGAGGAAGAAACTGGATATCGTCGTAATAATATGTTTTTGTTCCTGCCGTAGCGCCATCCACACCAAAGTTGAAGAACACCGAAAGCTTGTTGTAGGTATTGCCAAAATTGATAGCAGCTGTACCAGGGGCTTGATTAGCGAAATTAAATGTCAGTGTTTCCCAGGTATTACTGGCAGTTGTGATAGCCTCTGTTTCTACACTCACCGCTGGATTAACCAGGTCTTCCGCCTTCATACGTACGGCAATACCAGCATCCGGGGAATAAATTCGCATGGAAATTTGAGTAGCATTTGGAGCAAATGGAATTGAAGTTGCAAAGCCCGTCGTACCACCGATGGTAGTACCAGCCCACGTCTGAGCGGTATTCGATTTAATTGATTTGCAAACGAGGTTAGTTCCGCCAGCAGGATCTGGTTCGATGTTGCTGGTGTTGCCACCGAAGTCTACAAGGTCGTAGTTGATGTTGCTATCGTCAAAGGTGATAGGCAGGTCGACTTGAGTTGATACTGAACCGCCGCAGGTGTTACAGCTATTCCAGATGGCACATAGAGTCTGATCAACGACACCCGTGGTAATAACACGATTCGTGTATTGTGCATTGCCATTGGTACATGGCCATGTTGGATCCAATACTTCTTTGGAAGGGCCGTTTCCATTTACATAAATAAACTCGTAAGGTGTACTTGGATTCAGTGGCAGCGTGACAGAATATATTCCGTTACCGATATCCGTCATCAAGTCGCCCGGCCAATTACTCCAACCACTCCAGCTACCGAAAAGATAAACTGGAACTGAATCAGGGTTTTGCACTTGAAAAGTTACATTCACAGGGACAGGAACACCAGGGATGAAATTTAAATCGTCACAATAGTATGTTTTATCACCAGCCGTGGCGCCATCAACACCAAAGTTGAAGAACACAGAAAGTTTTTGGAAAACATAGTTGTAATTGAGACTAGCTGTTCCGGTAGCAGGCGTAGAGAAATCAAATGTGAGCGTTTCCCACGCATTTCGTATAGTGGTGATTGCATCTGTTTCGCACGTGTGTGTAGCATCGTTAGGATCTTCTACTTTTAAACGAATTACGATACCATTGTCCGGAGAATAAACACGCATCGTGATAACGGTTGAACCAGGAGCAAAGGGAATCGGAGTAGCGAGACCTGCACCGCCGATGGTAGTTCCAGCCCATGTTTGTGCGCCACCATTTTTATTGACCATCAATACGTTGTTGGTACCACCTGCAGGATCTACCATGATCATGCTGGCGTTACCACCAAAATCTACGAGGTCATAATTGACATTTGTACTGTCGAAGTCGATCGGGAGATCGACCACATTCTGGGCGTTCGCTAACAGCGACCAGAAGAACAGCACGATTACACTGAGTACTTTGTTTTTCATGTTTTAATTGTTTTGGGTTTTAGTTAGGGTGAAATTAATATTTAATTGGGAGTGTTTTGAAAGAAACCGATTGGCCGCCGGATGTCATTCGTACAAAGTACAGTTGACCTTCTTTGACTGAGATTGGAATCCAGCGATTGAATGCGAAATCATTAGTCAAGGTAGAAATAGAACGACCTGAAGCATCGTACACCTCAACAGATTCTATGCGATCATTGGAAGAAGACGCGAATAAAAGTCCGTTATTGCTAACGAGAAGTCGAACGGTCTTACCATTTAACTCTTCGATGCTGGAGCCGGAACACGTACTGCAAGTTTCCCATACGGAACAAACCGTTGTGTCTGATAAGCCCATGGTCAACACGCGGTTGGTATATTGGAAGTTGCCATTCGTACAACTCCAAGTGGGATCCAGTATTTCTTTTGCCGGAATGCTGCCGTTCACAAATAGGTATTCGTATGGACTGTTGGTGTTTAGCGGAATCGTCAATTCATATAAATTTCCACCTACAGAATTCATTTGAACACCGGGCCAGTTGCTCCAATTATTCCAAGAACCAAACAAATAGACGGGTGTGGTTGCCGGATTCTCCACGCGGAAGGTGGCTTGACGTTGTTGGGTTACTACCTGACACGTAGTACAAGATTCCCAATCATTACACATGGTCGTGTCTGAACCACCTAATGCCAGAACGCGATTGGTGTATTGCGGATTGTGATTCGTACAAGCCATCGTGGAATCAAGACTTTCTATTTGATTACCGGCTCCGCTTACATACAGAAATTCGTAATTTGTGAATGCCGGAAGGTAAAGTGTTGTAGCGTAATAACCATTGCCGATAGCCGTAAGCGGCACACCTGGAAAAGAAGACCAATTCCAGCTTCCAATTAAATATACAGGCGTAGACGGTGGATTGTGCACCTGAAAGGTTACACCCAAGTTTGGAACCGGAGCCGTACAGGATGCGCAAGAGTTCCAGTCGAAGCATACCGTGGAATCATTAGCGCCTAAGTTTAGCACACGGTTGGTATATTGTGCATTTCCATTGGTGCATGGCCAGGAGGGATCAAGGGGTTCAAGTGTCGGTCCTGCGCCATTGACAAACTTGAATTCATAACCTGCACTTGCAGGTATAGCCAACGTTACCTGAAAATAGCCATTGCCAATGTTAGTCATTGCATCGCCGGGCCAATTGGTCCACCCGGACCAGCTGCCGAATACGTATACCGGCGTTGAATCAGGATTGTGCACCTGGAAAGTAACGTTCACGGTTTGTGAAAAAGCACCTACGGCAAACAAACATCCTACAATTACACTTAGTAGTTTTCTCTTCATAGTTATTGGTTTTAATGATTAATTATAATGGATGGAATTCAAATCGTTTGATTACCACTTCGGTTTCTGCACCACTTGCCGGAGGTTGACCGAATAACAGCCAAAGGTTGAAACGTACATTCGTGGTAGTGAGTGGCGCAGGAATTACGATTGGGCTAGAGGTACGACCGCCCTCTAATTTGGAGCGAGCAATATTTGATTTGTCGTACTGCCACGATGCCATCAGATTGCTACTCGGATAATTTTCGCCTTCGTACGATTTCCAGAAAATAGTATCCGGAGTCCATGTGAATACATGCGTAGTGGGCGACTGCAGTTTGCTTACTGCCATTTGCGGCCTGCGCGTACGTTCTAAATAGGGAGAAGGGTTGTCGAACCAGACAGGTTGAACGCTGTACGTTAATAATAATGAGTCGTTAGCATTATTCCATCGTGCGAACTCAATGTCAACTTCACTATTTGCTTGATCCATGAAGGTGTAATCACTCCATGTGAACAATCCAAAGATGGCTTTTTCATTAATGGTAGTAAGTCCTCCTGCAACGGTAAATACATACGTGCCGTAACCAAACTCCTTGGAAGAAATCACTTCGCTGCAATACCATAGGTTATTACGTTTGGTGATGCGAAGGTGTAACAAACTATCTTGGTCTAGCCACACATTGTCCGGGGATGCGCTGAAATAGTTTGGGCCGGGCCCCATTTGTCCAGTACCACTGTTCTTAATATTCCAATAGTATCCGGAAAAATGCAAATCTCCACCTTCATTTTCCGGAATGGTTGATGGAGGATCAGATTGCTCACACGCTCCGAGTACGGAAGCGACAAAAAACAACGCTATGTAAAGAGTGATTTTATTCAACATGGAACGGAATTTTCTGGTTCGCAATCATCAATTCAAATTCTCCCGGTTCCGTGACGCGGACCAACTCCTTGTTGATGAACGAAAGATCTTTCGGGTGAATTGTGAAGGAGATTTTTTTCTCCTGACCGTTTTCCAAGTATATTTTCTGGAAAGTCAATAATTTTTTGACCGGCGGAGTGATAGAAGCTACGAGATCGCGGTAATACACTTGCACGACTTCCATTCCTGGACAATCACCGCTGTTTCTAATGGTCACTTGAATAATAATTGAATCATTGGCCGCGATAGATTTTTTAGAAATTGTCGCTCCGGAGTAACTGAAAGTTGTGTAAGATAGTCCTGATCCGAAATCGAAATCAGGACGGTAAGCGTGATTCGAAAAATCAATGTCGAGTTCTTCCGATGCTTTGTGATCATAATGCATCAGCGCATTTGTGGCTGCAGGATAGGTAAAGGGAAGTCGCCCGGATGGATTCACTTTACCCGTAATACAGTCACTAATCGCACGGCCACCTTCATCACCCGGAAGGTATGCATAAACGATACCTGCAGATTCCTGGGCGATGGAATGAATGATGCGCGGTCGGTTGAAGCAGCAAACCAGAATCACAGGCTTGCCAGAGGCCAACAATGCTTGTACCAATTTTACCTGTGCAATAGGGAGCGAGAGATCATTGATGTTGCCGGGAATTTCTGTGCAAGGTTGTTCGCCGAGACAGACTATTACTTTATCAACAGTTGCAGCCAGTTTAAGACATTCATCGAGATTTTCCACGCTATCCAGGGAGCTACCTTTTGCATAAAGTACGTGACCCTTCGGGGCTGCAGCATACAATGCATCATAAATCGTTGTTTTACCTGGTGTGTTGAAACGAGTATCAACTCCTTGCCACGTGTGCGTCCAACCACCATTAAGTAAGTTGAGTGAGTTAGCGGCTGGTCCGCAGACCAACACTTTTTCCTTGGTCAAATTCAACGGCAATACCTTTTGATCGTTTTTTAATAACGTGATTGATTCCGCGGCGACTGTATAGCTCCATCGGCTATGTGTTTCGCCTCCGAATTCCGGATAATCGGAAGAGGGATAAACTGTTTGGTCGAATAGCCCTAAGTCTTGTTTTAATTGAAGGATGCGGCGAACAGACGTATCGATTCGTGCTTCAGAGATTTCTCCTGAATATACCAATGAAATAAGCAGTTCAGTGAACTCGAAATCGTTTGGCGTCATGCTCATGTCAATACCAGCATCGATCGCAAGTTTTACCGCTGCTCTACGATTGGCGGCTACGTGATGAACATCCACCAATTTATAAATATCCTCCCAATCGGTAACAGCAACACCTTTGAATCCAAGTTCATTTCGTAATAGTTCGGTGACAATAGAGCGATCGGCATGAACGGGTGTTCCATTGATTTCTCCCGAATTGATCATTACGGTGCGAGCGCCGGATTCGATGGCTGCTTTAAACGTTGGCAAAAAGTACTCGCGTAATTCCCTCGGACTGATCCAGGCTGGCGTACGATCGTGACCGCTGAGCGGGAAACTGTAGCCGAGAAAGTGTTTCATGCAGGCAGATACATGATATCGATCGTTGAGACTACTTCCTTGCAATCCGTTAATGGCAGCGCGTGCCATTGATGAAGAGAGAATAACATCTTCTCCGTATGTTTCAAAGAACCTTGACCATAACGGCTGACGGCCAATATCCAGCACTGGCGAGAAATTCCACGGAATACCTGAAGCACGCGTTTCGTAGGCGGTGATTTCATTCGCTTTTTCCACCAATGTTGGATTCCATGTGGCTGCTTGCCCGATGGGTTGCGGGAAAAGGGTTCCACCTACTGTATAGTTCACGCCGTGTATGGCATCAACGCCATAAAGAATTGGAATTTCTAATCGTGAACGAAGCCGATTTTCAGATTGAAGCTGTCCAATAATCAATCGCCAATCAGTTAATGGAATTGTACCGCTTCCGCAGCCAACATTTAGTACAGATCCAATTTTATAGACCTCCATTGCTTTCCGGAGTTTTTCCGAATCAAGCCGACGTGGTTCATCCAGATTGCAAATAGATCCTTTGGCGATGACGCCAAGATCAACCTGAGTCATTTGACCGACCTTTTCTTCAATTGTCATTTGGCGTATGAGGGAGTCGATGGATAACAAAGGCACGCTCTCCGCTTTGGTCATTAAAGCGGTGGCGACTAAAAATAAAATAAGACTCCTACGCAGGCAGGTCATTGTTGGTATCGAATGATTCGTATATCGTCGAGGTAAATATCTCCATCGCCTTCCAGCTGTATCATGAATTGCTTCACTTTACTGAGGTCGGCATTTTTTCGTTTGAACGGAAATTCACGCAGCGGAATGGTAACGGTGGTCCAAGTAGAATCTGTAAATAATCCTTCCGCATGTTTGGCGTTGAAACCACAATAGGTTTGCGCGCCTGAATAATCTTCGACGGCAAACGCGACTGGGAAGTTTGCAAAGCTACCTTTGACGGATCTAACCTGAAGTTGAATGGCCGCGGACTCCGTTAAGCCGGTCATATCCTTGGCAATCCAGTCATTCCATCCAAAACCAACACCGATCCATTTGCATCCTCCCGATATTTTGTCCCAGGTAATGTGCAATGCAGCAGTCCCTTCGAAGGTTGGAGAATTTACCTTTTCCATGGTGACACAAGCTTTTTCCGGAGAAACCCATACTTCCGAACTATACTCGTCGGAAAATATGTTCACTTGTTTGAAGCCATCAATCTGATTTGTATCGTGGCCGCTTTGAATGTCGTATAAATCCATCGGCTGGAAACGTACAGGACGCTTCCCGGCCGGACCACACGCAGTGGTAGCAGCTATCAAGATAGGGAGCAGTGTACGCAAGGACTTCAAGGGACCAGTGGAGTAGGGGTGAAGATGAGGTAATCGATTTTACAGCTGGCAAAACCATTCGAAGGATTGGCAAGATCCAACATGGAAATCTTTGCAATCTTGTCGGGGTTGTGAATGCTATTACCGTTAGGAGTTGTTGGCTGACCGTTATTCAAACTAATGATGTCGCTGTACTTGACGCTGACTAATTTCCATCCTTCCCAGTTGACCGTAATTTGATAATCGTACTGATCATCCGTATTGGCATTATACACACCATCACCGTTTTCATCTTCTTTGAATTGGAAAAGCACGATGGATTCATTGGTATTAGGAACACCATAAATCAGACAGTTGAAATAGACATTATCAGGATTAGGAGAGAGCGGCAAGGTGTTTCCTCCACCGTAGGCAGTGGCGGGGAAATCTATTAAACCAATCAAATAATCCCAATTAACAGTTCCTGCCATTTTTAAATATTTGGCCCCTTGCGGACACAAGGAATCAGTCTTGATGTTCCAGTCCATGTTAGCTCCCGATTGCACATAACGTGTCCAAGCAGAATTAAATCCATTTTCAAAATCTGCGATGACCAGGCCACTGTTAACCTTAATTGATTTGATAGCCGTCGCTACTACAAAGGTGTCAGAAACACCTTCGATGAATAATTGTGCAACACATGCTTCCGCTTTGAACATTGGAAAGATGGTCGTGGATCCATCCCAGGTGCCATTTGATGCATCGATACGCTTGGATTGTCCAGAGAGGATTTTTTTTGCTTTGGATAATTGCCCCGTAACTTCAATGGACCAGTTTACAGGCTTATTAAATACTGCAGAGAAAACCGCATTTTCACCGGAACCGAAGTTTACAGTGTCCTTGTCTATTGAAAAGTTTTGCAGCATCATGAAGTCGCTATACAGTTCATTGATGCTGATACCATCATAGGTCGATTCTTCCTTGCGACATCCCAGCACCACGGCGAAGGTGATAATGAGTAAGAATATTTTTTTCATGATTAGAAGGTCATGTTGAAGATGAGAGAGAACTGGTCGATGGTGTATTCAGGAACTGATTTCGTGCGGTCGTTGTAGCGGCTCACTTGATACAATGCACTGAGATAGGTGTTATTATCAAATCGATAGCGAATGCCTGCGCCATTTGTGTTTTGGAGTAGATTGTATTGGATGTTCTCAAAAAAATCGATGGTTGTATAGTCGTCGCGTTCGGCGAGGAACTCGTTCCCTGTTGCTTTCAAATGAACTACACCAACCATCAGGTCAAGATTTTTCACAAGTTCTACTTCCGCCCCGGCCTGAATGCGATTGGATGTTAGACGTACATTCTCCAGGGAGGTAATTCCCTTTCTGTCGGTTGTTTGCAAACTATAGCTAGCATGTATGTTTACTTTCTTTTCCCAATTGATCCATTGATCTAAACGTAGCCGTGCGGTTACGTCTGTCTTGGTGAAATGCTTAAGTGCGTACGTCCCTTGCCCGCGAATTTCCCGAAGCTGATAACGTGTTGCGGTAAGTGATATTCCTTTGGGATGAAAATAACTAGCACCAGCAAATGCTCCTAGTCGATTAAAGGTAGCGAGTCCGTAGGGTGTTACGTTGTTGATAGCTGGATTGAATGTCATTAATTTGTCCGATACGGAAGTGAGGTAAAGGTTCTCGTTGCCCATGACGTCCACAAGGTCGAGCGGACGATTAATTTGTTCATTGGTGTAAAGATTGTAGAAGTTTGGCGAAGCTGCATAATCGATGTCTTTACTCTGTGCTCCAATGCTACGGTAGTCGGGGCCGACATTCAGATAACCCAAGTTAATAGATAGGTGTTTCTTTTTCCATGACATTTTTCCATTACCATAGAGAAAATAGTCTTCCAGTGGTGCAAGATCTGGGAACAAACTGTTTGAGTACTGACTATTGCCAATCTCACCGTTCAGGTCGAAGGAGAAATCATGGATTTCAAATTTGTATTGAGTCGTAATGGAATTTATATCGTTGGTAAAGGATTCATCAATCGCAGCAGTTCCCTGCACGTTGAACACGGTCGATTTATGGAACCCCACATCCAGGCCTTCTTGTTGTACAATGACAGCGCTAAATCCTGCAAGCAGTCGATCTGGTACAGATATAAAATCGGTCGCATTCATGCGTGTCATATAGCCGGTGAAATTCAATTCTTTAATTACTTTAGCGAAAGTCAGTCCGAAATCGACATTAACGCCTTGTTGGCGCCACGTATTTCCGGTGTAGAATTTTTCGTAGTCAACGATGTCGGATTGCAGCGCAAAAACATCCGGCAGTGAATCAAAACGATCTGCGTGATGATTGTAAAGCGTAAACGGGGTTTGCTTCAGGTTGAGATCGCCTACTTGATAACGCACGACATTACCAATAATACCCTTCAGCCAAAGTTGTCGCACATCAAACGTGACTCCTGCGCCCCAAAAGCCGCCGTATCCATTTCGGATACGGAACATCCCCATCAGTTCGGTAGTGCTGTTCGGTCGTATGTTTACTCCAAGATCTATCAAAGCATATCCTCCGGAGTTTCGGTCAACTGTGGTTGTATCAGGAATGGTATCGGAGACAGAGAGGTTGTTGTTAGTGACCAACGAGCGAGCGCCCCCGGTAAAGTCAACAACGCGGCGCTGTTGTGCTGCTGCAGTATGCAGAATAAGCAAAAGCGCTAACAAGACTCCTGTATTTCTGGAAGTGATCATTAAAAGAATATTTTAATTTCTACGGTTGACTCGTATCCTTTATAGCGGTCGTTTTGAAAACTCGTGTCTTTGTAATTCATCCAGCGCTGACGCAGGTAAAGACCAGCGTTTCTGCTCATGCGAATATCAAAGCCGGTAGCAAGACTCCAACCGGTCTGGTTTTTAGGTCTTCGTGTGATTTCGTCCACCTCCGTGTCATAGTTGCCGATAATGCGTTCTACGCCAGCGTAATTGCACCACACCACGTTATTGCTCAAACTGTAGTAGGCTTCCAGCTGATGATAATACGTTCGCATTAACGCTTTTTCTGTCAAGACGGTAAACGGAGAAAGGAAAAACTGCGCTGAACTGTATTGACCGAGATAAAATACATAGAATGTGTGACCGAGCAGCTCCGTGTGGTATTTCATATTCACCTCAAAACTGTTGAAGCACTTAGGCTGCGTTGGCAACATGAGGTTTGTGTCGACTCCGGTAATTTGTACCGTTTCATACACCGACCGATAAATTTTTGAGAGATTTTGGTAAGGCCCTACGTTTGTGGGGAAACCCCAGCGCCAAAAGTGAGCTAATACCAAACTATTTACAGGATGACTATAAGTAAGGGAGGAAGATAGACTATTAATTTCGGCAGACACGTGATAACCGATGGATGTTTTTACCGGACCGATGTCTATTTGTGTGTTGAGTTCTGCGCCGGTACGGTTATTCACTAATTGTCCGACGTTCACCATCGCGCTAGCAACGGCCGGCAGTACCGGCTGTGTTCCCGGACTGTACAAATCGTAATTCGTCTGATTTAACGAAGAGTTGATAAATGCTGCTGAATTATTGACGGCGTTCGGACTGAGCCGGAAGAAGTGAAGCTCGGCTGGAATACGATTGCCGATTACCGTTGCGGCTTTTATCGAGAGAAGTCCCCCCCAATCGTTGTAGTTGTTTTGATCGAAGGTTCGGCCAAATCCTGTTTCACCTTTCCACAGGATGGATCCTGTTCTTGTTTTGAATTCGATGGTGGCAACGTTGAATCCAACACGCTCTTGTTCAGTCGAATCATAGAAGCTCGTGTTGTTGAAGGTGTTGAAACTGATGTAATCGTCGTTGAAGGTTTTTTTGATTTTACCGCCGAAGGAATTGTTTGGTACTGGCGAAAGACCACCGTTCAACTGCGTTTTGCCATACATAATAACTCCGGAGAAGTCTCCCGGTAATTTTTCACCTTCAAGAATGATTCCCTGAAATGCTTGCTGTCCCCAACGTTCGTCCTGACTGATTCCGCCGGCATGATAAAATGTCGAATACCTGGAGTCCAGCAATAGCGTGTTCGGATCCCACGGATTTCTTTCGAAGATGCTATAGCGATCGTATCCTTTGTTGGTTTGAAATGTGAACGGGGTAAGTGAATACCAGTTGATACCACCGGTACGTACCCGGAATTCACCGATATCGCTGGAATAACTACCATAAAGACTCACTCCCAGGTTTAATCCCTTTACGTTTTCGATTTCTCCTTGACCTGTCATGGGAGTCCACATATACAAGTCAGTTCCAAAGGAGGTGTGTTTACTGACACTTCCGTTGATGTTGAGAGATAGTTGTGGAATTTGACTATCATCGCCAACGAAGATGTTATTGGGCGTTTCGGCCAGGTGCGGATAGGCGATATCGAGGTGACGATAATTCGTCACGAATCTATAGTAACCAGAGACTTCGAGGTGGCGTAGCGACTCCTGTGCTTGTTTTGGGAAATTACCGAATGGCGTTGATTGTAAAGAGGCATAGTACGGCAATTGTGCAGTATCCAATACAGACGAATTCTGCGCGGCAGCAGAATGAAAGCAGGCTGCTGCGACAAGTAAAATTGCCAGGTGTTGCCGATACGTTGACATTGCTATTTGGAGAAATCCATCGATTGGCGTTTGAACTGAACGAAATGAGCGGGGCCATCGACTGCAGTACGTTCTTCAACAAGGAATGGCACATTCGCATAGGCGACTTTACCGTTGCCTGTGATTTTAACGAACAAACGATAAGCCCCTGCATTTTCGGGAGTCCGAAGCGTTATGTTTGGGAGATGTTTATCAGTGATACTGACACGTATTTCACTAGCGTCTTCTTCTTTATCTCCGCCGCTTTTTTTGTCGTCGCTTTCCGCCAGCACTTTCCATTCATATTTTAAAGCACCGCTTGTGTCGGGAATTTGTGTTGACATGTTTAGGGATATTCCGGCAGAGACGGAAGCACCATAGCGTTGACCGGCTTTGAGGGAGATATTCGATGAGTTGGGCTGATTGTTTAATGTTAATTGATTAATAGTTGGTGCACCCATTTTTGGATAATGACCTGAAAAAACTGTTTCGAGTGCATCGATGGGTTCGGTAGGTTCGTTGTTCTTAGAGAAAAGCCCGAACCATGTTTCTGTATATTCTTGTTTGGCTCCCCACAGAAAAGCGTAAGATCCGATACAATGGGATGTATTTGGTTCGATGAATTGACGGTAACGGTCGTAGTAAACCCGCTTCTTTTCGGTACTGGTTTGTTCGATGGATACTTTCCAGGATGTTTGTGGAGATTCCCAGTATCCGTTAGGCCCCCATTCGGTAATCATATAAGGTCCAGTCCAGCCGTAGGCGGCGATGTGCTGCGGTACCGATGCGATATCACCATAAGTATTGACACAATAGATGTCGATATCCGGGCACCGATGAGAAATAAGCTGCACTTCATTGGAATCAAGTCCGGCAGTAACGGTAGATGTTGGGTGGTTGGGGTCGGTTTCGTGGATGTATTTAGCAAGATCTTGTACGGCATACCACACATTGGTATTGGAGTAATTTAGGTCCAGCTCGTTACCAACGCCCCACAATAGCAAGGCGGGATGGTTCTTATACTTGTCGATAATGGTTTTGAAGTACTCCAATTGACGTTTGACCTTTGAGGAGTCGTTATAATCGAAACCGTGTCGTTCATGTTGCAGCCAGAGGCCGAGCATTACCGTCAATCCTTTGGCTTGTGCTTGATCCAGTATTTGTTGAGCGTTTTCGACGCCCCAGGTACGGATGGAGTTAGCGCCGATGGAGACGGCGAGGTCGAGTTGCACTTCACCGCCCACACCTTTTACGAAATATGGACTTCCGTTATAAGATAAGTAGTAGCCATTTTCGTTCTTTACCAACCGAGTCTGTGCGGAGGCTGACAATTGCGTGGCACTGAAGGCAATCATCAGGCAGCAGATTTTCAGTAAAGACCAGTTTTTCAACATGTTAAGCTCTGGAAAGGGGCGGGCGAGAATTGAACAGACTCTGACACTATAAACGTAGTTTAGTTTAGCGGGTGGAGGTAGATTTTTCCAAGTACTTATCCCCAAAATAACGTTCATAATGACGAGTTCTGACGATCTAATGGCGATTTGTATCTAAGATGAATCAGTACCAAAAAGCAGTAACAAAATGGCGGACGGATTGTTCGCTTGGGGCTGACTTTTTTAGACAAATTTCTTGGCCTTGGTTAGAAAAGTAAACACACGAATCCAGGATCGTTTTTGGATGGTAATAATGATCCAATCGAACGATCCTGGTTAGTCTAATAAATAACCTGATTTCAAAGACTAGAAAAGCGAAAAAAACAGTCGGGACTTTTTTAATATAATCCTGCACGAACATCTAAGACAACGTTCATTGGCTCATTGATCAAAGAGTACCCAGTAATTTACAACCTAAAATCAATTCAGTAAAACACCTCGCATTCCTAGTAGTTTCATTACCGCTATCTCTGGAAGTGTGCTGCCATAAATTACACGCATGGTTTCCGTGTAAACCCGGTCTGACATGTGAAAGGTGCGGTGAAGTAGCTGTACTTTATCGTCTTGATTCAACGTCCGTATGCTCTCTCCCGATACTTCTGTTCTTAAACAAAGTATGCCGTTATTCTTGTCAAGCAGCAATTGATGAATGCTCTCATGTTCATTGAATTCATCCAGTAGTTTATTCATCTTCGGAAAAAAAACATCATCAATTATAGTAGGAAAAATAATGTCTGCCCGAAAATCCCCGTTTGATTCGGTGATGACAAATCGAATGTCTACACGACATGTTTTTAATGGACAAGACATGCGGCACGTGTATTCACCGTCATGATCATTCTCCGTAACCTCTAATCCGTATTTTAGAATCCAAGACTGAAGCCAGTTCGGAGTGGTAGAAACATCCTTTTTATTATTGGATGGAGATTTAGAAAATCTTGGTTCCGTCGGCTTCTTCAGCTCTCGTTTGAAAAGGGAGTAACAAATGGCAATGGTCAACGGCACAAAGAAGAATTCCATGGTGATTTGAAGTTGTTTGGTAAGAGTAGTCTGGATGAGGGAAAGAGGAATTTTTAAAAGGGATTTACACTGAAAAAAAGTTTTTTTGATTCCGATTTCATGGCCACCGGGCATCTTATGCTTCCACATTCTGCAAAGGAGGTAACTTTATCGCCTTCCAGGTAAAATTTGATACCGATGTAATTGTTGGTGAAATCAGCTACAAATACAAAAAACCGAATACCACATTTGTTGCAGGAAGCATTTTCACACTGCGCCGAATAGACACGAAAAAAACGATCCCCGTCTTTTTTTGTGGAATCAAAAAATCGGGTGAGTTGACAATAGAATTCGTGCTTTGAAACATTGTTGCACCGCTGCATGTCTTCTATCATGGAGTCGAAGCAATCCATATCAAGTGTGCATAAAGCACCGATGATGCGGTCAAGATGTTTTTCGGAATTCAGCAAGTGGTTTATCCGTGACAGGCACGAAGGGTCGGAGGTGTATGATTTCATGGGAAGCAGAGGTGGTTCATTTTTCATTTTCCAAGCGAAATGCGAAAACGAAAGATCGCAGGGGAAAGCCTTCGAATTCTGCTAATTCGCACGTAAGTACCAATTCATCGGAGAGACGAGATTCCCAGTGGTATTCGTCTTTTGCGCTCCATTCTTGATCTAGATAATCAGACATGTCAATCATGCAATCAACATCGTGTGGTTGCATAAAAGTCATGTAACATTGTTTTTCTTTTTTGTTAAAAAAGCAGATATAATAATCTTGTTCTTCGTTTAGGAACGAATAGCACCAAGTGTCTTTTTCTTTATCGGTCTTTCCATCGGGGTAATTTTTTCGAACCTCTTCCAGGGTGTCTCCAATTCTTTGTGCGAATGAGTTCGATATAGAGGTTAACTGGAAAAGGACTATCAGAAAAAAAATGGTTGAATATCTTTTCATCGAGGCTAGAATTTCAAGAATGATAAAAAAGAATAATTTATTGGATGAATACCAATGTTATTTGATGTATGGACAAAATATTTTCAGGGCCATTGCTGGACAAAATTTTGGAAGTAGCACTTCGTCAATTACTGATTGAATCCTGCTGGAGGCTGTTCGATGATGGACCGGTAAAACGTCAATGGGCCAAACAAATTCTCAAGCGGGCAGTAAATGTACATCGTCAATTATTGATTTGGACAAATTGCATCAACGAAAGTTTTACACCACTACCTTTTTAGGAAAAACGTAGGTGTTGATATTTTTAGCTAGTACTTTATGCAGAATCGTATGACTTGTTACAGGATGGTGTTGTTTTATATTTGAAGAATGATTTATTAAGCGGCGTGACGAATAGGTCTTTTCTTCACGTGGACCTCTATGAGGCTGGTTGTCGTGAATGGAATTTTTGCAGGCGCCGGGTGCGTTAGAAACAAAAACAGTATCAATGAAAAGAGCAATAACTGCTCACTCGGATTATTTCTCACAATTGCATTCTGAAGTGCGGGTGAGCGCCTAAGTGCGAGAAACAGAAACAGTACAAGTGACCAGTAAGCGGCAGAAATAGTGGAAGTGATAAGTGAAATAACTATTCATTCGGACTTTTTCTCAAACCTACACTTGGACGTGTTGGAAACAGAAACAGTGCAAGTGAACAGTGTATTACTGCTCAACTGCACTGTTTTTCACACTGTTCACTTCAATGAAGCGGAGAGGGAGGGATTCGAACCCTCGAGACCCTTTTGAAGCCTACACACTTTCCAGGCGTGCTCCTTCGACCACTCGGACACCTCTCCGGTCTAGGACAAAATTGTCGAAAAACAAACAAAAAAGCTGTTTATCGGCCAATGGAAGTTCAAAAATACGAATTAACAGGGCATTAGTCAACCCTTTTGGTATTATCTACTCATATTATCAGCTTTCGAAGGGCCTCACGTTTTGCTAGCGGACTTAACGCATGCCTACGCGTAAACTCCAATACATACCCTGGATCCGTCGCTCCGTATTGCCGCAACGCCCAGCCAATCGCTTTCTGAATAAAAAACTCTTTCTTATGATGACACTTCAGAAATACCGCTTCGAATAATTCAACGTCTGTTTTTTCTCGGTAAAACAACTGATGTATTAATGCCGTGCGATTTAGCCAACTGTTATCCGATTCGGCATAGTCCATCATTTTTCCAGCATGACGTTCGTGATCCTTCAAACAATATCCACCAACCATTCTTGAAGCCAAATGATCGACCGTGTCCCACCACGACTTTGTGAGTATCAATTCTTCGAATAATCGCAGCGACTCCTCGTTCCATTTTCGCTTAATACCCATTAACATCTCCATGGCCACATATTGATATTCTCGCTCCGGCTGCTCCCATAATTCACGTGCCAATTCAAAAGTTATTTCTACTGAAGCCAATTTCACTTCTGACAGAAAATCTTTTTGTAATTCACTCCGCAATGGTTTTTGTAATCCATGAAATGGAAACCGATCTTTCATGTAGGACGCCATTGCTGCTGATTTATTCACCGAGGCGTGGGCCTCGAACCGCAGTCGCAACGCGAAAATCTGTGGGTGATAAATTTTATGATTCATGAAAATATCTTTTGAAAGTTACTGCATTTAAAAAGACCAAGTGCGATTTAATGCTAATTCATTAAGTCGTATTCTCACGACGTTCTAATTTAATAGTAATTTTGGAGAAAGTAAGAATTACGGAACTGTTCTAACCAACTACTTTAATGAAAACAAAAATACTCGTAGCTGGTGCTACAGGAAATCTGGGCACCAGGATCGTCAGGGAACTTTTGAAAAACAGAGCCGACGTACGCATGGTGGTGCGATCAGAAACGTCATCCGAAAAAATAGAATCCTATAAAGCACTTGGTGCGGAGGTTTATCTATGCAATAACTATAACGCAGCTGAATTACGAATGGCGTGCCGCGATGTGACTTGTGTGGTATCCTGTCTTGCAGGTTTGCGTGAGGTAATCATCGACGCACAAAAGGCATTGCTGGATGCAGCAGTTGCAGAAAAAGTGCCGCGCTTTATTCCTTCTGATTTCTCGTTGGACTTTACCAAATTCCATCCGGGTGAAAACAGAAACTTGGATTGGCGCAGGGAGTTCCATGCCTATCTTGATCAAGCCGACATTCGAGCTACTACTATCTTCAACGGTGCCTTTGCAGATATGCTCACTAACGAAATGCCTCTGGTGCTCGTTAAGCAAAAGATGATACTTTACTGGGGAAATCCGGAATTCAAATGGCATTTTACCAACATGGATAATACGGCTGCCTATACCGCTCAAGCGGCGTTGGATCCTTCAACACCTCGCTATCTGCGAATTGCCGGCGATCTCATAAGTCCTCGTACAGTGCGCGAAGTAGCCAGCAATGTCTTCGGCGTGAAGTTCCGACTATTTCGCCCAGGAGGTAAACGATTATTAGGTTTCCTTATTAAGGTCGCCAAGAAATTTGACTCGGGTAAAAATGAGTTGTATCCTGCTTGGCAAGGCATGCAATACATGCATAACATGATTGATCCACGCGCTGAATTAGCATCCATCGATAATGATCGCTATACAGGGATTCGGTGGACAACGGTCAAGGACATCCTGACAAAATATCGGGCGGAAACGACCGCTTAATTAGCGCACCAATTAGGCATCTCTTTATACACCTACCAGCGCCATGCGCACGAGGAATAGATTTTAAATCTGATTTCAATTTGGAAGCGGTTCACTGATGACGTGGAGGCAGTTGATGTCAATCAAAGCGACATAAAATAAACCGAACCATTTTTCTAGTAACGTCTGCTTAGTTTTAGTGCAACTTTGGATGTCCATTGTTTTTAAAACCATTTTAAAAGTATTCTGATTACTTAGAATTAATCGAGCGCAAATTTTTCAGTGGGAGTAATGACACGCATTTTACTTGCCGCTAATTGATCTTATTTCTTTATCGTGGAGGGACTTCAACATTATAAACAGAGGTATTGACGCGGTAAAGTAATTAAGCTGTTAACGAATCATTAACAATTCCGTTCGACCGCTACCTATTTATCACCAATACACTAAATCAATACAATGGTCATTCCGATGAAAATAGCATCTAACTATATTGTATGAAGAAAAAATTCATTTAGGATGAACTTTTATTATTTTGAAGTGTTCATCCGGAGTAAACTAACCTAAACCTTACATCATCATGAAAAAAAGTTTTCTTATTTTTTTGGCAGCCATACCACTATGCATGCTTGCCAGTTCCCAAAATGGGCTTGCGCAGACGTCAGAAATTCAGATTATTCACAATTGTGCTGACCCAGCTGCTTCTACCGTTGACATCTACCTTGATGCAACACTTGTTCTAGATGACTTTGGTTTCCGAGAAGCAACGGCTTACCTGCAGGTTCCTTCTGGCAATTACGTGGTCGGTGTCGCGCCTGCTACTAGTGCTTCTGTGGCTGATACACTAAAATCATTTGCCGTTACATTAGACCCTAATGAAAAATATGTTGCTGTTGCCAGCGGTGTTGTTAATCCGGCTTTGTTTGCCTCAAATCCAGATGGTGAAGACATCAACTTTACATTGAATATTCGAAACGGAATGCGTACCTCCTCTTCCAATGGAACGGATGTCGATGTAGTTGTTCTACATGGTTCAACCGATGCGCCTGCCGTTGATGTTGTGCCAATGGGTGCTCCAGTTGTATTGCTTGACAATGCAGTATACTCCGATTTTTCAAGTTATTTATCGTTACCTCCTTCTTCTTATAGGTTAAATATTACCCCCGCTAACGACAATTCAACTATTGTCGCTTCATATGATGTCGATCTTTCTTCGTTAGGTGGTGGCGCGGCTGTAGTATTCGCTTCTGGATTTTTAGACCCTACCGCTAATCAGAACGGAGCAGGTTTCGGTTTGTTTGCAGCATTGCCTTCTGGTGCTGTCGTTGCATTTCCAGCCAATACTACTGCACGACTTCAGGTCATCCACAACGCAGCTGATCCAGCAGCGTCTACGGTTGATGTTTATGCTGATACCACTTTGCTGTTAAATGATTTTGCTTTTCGTACGGCTACGCCTTTTATCGATGTTCCAGCCGGCGTTCAAATTAATCTCGGTATAGCTCCGCCAACTAGTACTTCTTATACGCAATCAATAGCAACTATTCCGGTTACTTTCTCTGCCGGTCAAACGTATGTAGCCGTTGCTAACGGAGTATTAGCACCAGGTAGTTTTGCTGCTAATCCAGATGCTGTTTCCACTGGTTTCCAATTACTGGTTCAAAGTGGAGTTAGTGAATCTAGCAGCAATGCTTCCAACGTTCGTTTTTTCGCACTTCATGGCGCAACTGACGCTCCAACTGTTGATGTGATTCCAGTGAGTTCACCATCCCCAATTATCGACAACCTTACTTATGCTCAGTTTAGCTCCACTCTTGAAGTGCCAGCAGCTTCTTATACGTTAAATGTTACGCCGGGCGCAGACAATTCTGTTGTTGTTGCTTCTTATGTAGCAGACTTATCTTCGTTAGGTGGTGGCGCGGCTGTAGTCTTCGCTTCTGGATTTTTAGACCCTACTGCTAATCAAAACGGAGCAGGTTTCGGTTTGTACGCAGCATTGCCTTCTGGTGCTGTGGTTGCATTTCCAGCCAATACTACTGCACGACTTCAGGTCATCCACAACGCAGCTGATCCAGCAGCGTCTAC